>CAZKUL010000128.1:0-7538 GCA_964555945.1 uncultured Planctomycetales bacterium | reverse complement strand
TATGTCCTGAACTGATGCTTAAACGGGAGTGTGCCAAGCCAAATGTTTCCTGACCTATCATCCTTTGCTGTATCCACTTCTGGCTGCGCCGTACTTTTTCCATGTTTCCCTGGCACGATCCAATGATCTTGCAGGATCCGCCATTTCTTGCATGCGCTCATAGCCGACTTTGGCCAGCCAGAGCTTGATCGGCTCTGCTTTGGGGCTTGGGACGGATTGGACGAGTCGTAACAGTGAACTGTGGTCTACAAACAAACTCTCTCTCTACATGTTTTCAATGAATAATTTTATCGATTGCATCTATAAAATCACCAATATCCAAGAAAAAGCTAGGATACGCTTGAGGTAATTTAGCCAGAGAACCAGCTGAAACCAAAACGGGTTCAATTTTTTCTCCTTGACTTGCTCTCGCTTCTGCATCGGCATAATCTTGAACTGCTTTTTGAAAGCTGTCCCTATCATACCCTGAGACTTGGACGGTTTTTTCCAATGAGTTCAGAATAATTCCTGAAAGCTCATGCTCTATATCGGATAATTTCTAACGGGCATGGATACTTTCAACAAGCGCTATGTGCTGTTCTAATAATTCTTGCTTACGAGTCTGGATGGCGAAATAACTTTGGGCAAAGACAATTTGCTCCTTGCGCGGATCACCGTTTTGGGCGATTAAGTAGCATGCGTAGCGGGTTAACATTATATCGTCTACTTGCCGCTTACTGCTGGAGCCAAGATCGACCATTTTGTTGACGTCAACAAAATGGTCTGCACTTTTTTGTCCAGATTTTAGACATGCTGTTTTGGCTTTATCAATAACTAAAATAAAATTACGCCATTCGGCATAATCTAAAAGCGCCTGTAAGTCGCGTGCCAACCAATATTCAACGCCGTTTTGAGAATAGACTGATTCTTCAAATGTTTTGTTTAATTTAACTATGATCTCTGTTTTCATTAAACTTCCCCTTCTGAATTGGTTGGTGTTCTTTGCGCTGGGGGTGGCGCGATGTTGATTTCTTAGCTTCGGTTTTGGGGAAACCGATGGGTATATTTATATCATAAAATTCTATACAGCACAAAGCTCTTTTGACGGCAGCCAGTAAGCAGCCATTGCTTTTGCATATCTGACAGCGGGTTTTTGAGGCTTTGCGGGGATGGCCAGCAGATGAAATTGCAGCCTAAAAGATAGGCGTTGTATAAATACTCGTAGGTCCAGCTCACCCATTGCTGGGTTTTATAGAATTCTGACACCGTTTCCTTGCGGCCGATTTGCTCCAGGCTTCGTTCATTTGGAATATCAAGTTAGGAAATTGCCTCCAGAACTGCTTTTGGATTACTGTCAGCAATTCTTAAAAGCACCTGGGCAGGACCTTCCGGAACGCAACGGCCCTGTTCCCAATTTTGTAATGTGTTAACACTGATATGGAAGGCTGAGGCAAATTGATTCTGGGATAACCCCAATTGCAGACGGATTTTCCGGACATTTGCCGGGGTATACCGAAAAGCTCGTGAGGGTTTTCGCCGACCACGCATGTACTCTCCTGCGTGTTTGACGCTTTCAATTAATTCCTGAAATTGTTTATCTTTCATCCTAAATGCTCCTTCGTCATTTTGGCTAGAATTTTTAACTGTTCCTTGCTTAAATCTTCCCGTTCACTCTTGGGATATATATAAAGCATCAAGAGTTCCTCATGTTTCAGCCAAAGGTAATAAATGATCCGGATTCCCCCACGTTTACCTTTATATTTAAATCTCCAGCGTAACTTTCTAAGCCCGTGTCCGTGAGGGATAATGTCCCCTTTGCACGGGTTTTTGTTCAGCTCCCCTTGTATCTTTTGGTATTCATCATCACTTAAATTCTCTACTACCCACTTGGTAAAATAAGAAAATTCAATGAATTGCATGCCAATCTCCCACAGTTAAAGTATACGCTATTAGCGTATACTTGTCAAGATTGCTTGATATTTTCTCTCACCATTGGTGAGAGTTTTATGGAATTTATTTCTTAAAGAAATTATGGATAGTAATTAGGCATAGTCCCCCCTAGGGTTGGAATTGTGTTTATTTCGGGGGATATTTATGTAAAATCCTTGGGGAAAGGATTGATTAAGATTAACGTTTTTAAGGGATTATTTCAAGCTAAAAGATCGCTTACTCTCGCAACGTCACGAATTACGAAGGCACATAATGCCGGGCCCAGAATTTGAGCTTAATCTTCCTGACCGGCGTGCCCTTTCTAAAATGATTGGCCAGCTGGGCGATGTAATACCAAAATTCGTTCTCGGTAAGGTCATTTTTCATATCATTGACCAAAAATGAGGTGATGACCATTTTATTGGGGTCCCGCGGGTTGCAGTGATCAAAGACCAAATACCAGGGGTCATGCCTATCGTTTAATTCCAACGGCATTCCAGTGTAATAGCAAACATAGCCGTATTTGCGGATGTAATCCCAAATGGCTTTCCTTGTTTTGGCTGGTAATCTGGCCAATTTCATGCGATGGGCCGTGTGGGAACAGGTTGCGCAATACTGTGAGTGTGTAGAATATTTGGGCTGACCGCAGATGCAACAGGCGCCTGGGGCCAGACGGTTCCAATCGATGATCGGCCTTTTTTTGATTTTAGTATGCATTGTTCTGTTGTCATGGAGTTGAAGCACATAATATCGAAATTCCGGTTTGTTAAGCTCCATTTTCATTTGATTGAATAATGCAGCGGCAGGGACAGGCTTATCTCGATTTCTCTTATCTGGATAGCTGACAACACAGTACCAGGGGCGGTCGTAGTTCTTTAAATCCAAAGATATTCCGGAATAGTCACAGATAAAGCCGAATTTTTGTATATACTTCCGGATATACTTCTTTGCCTTTGGAGACAGATATTTAAACCCTACACGACGAACGAAATGAGAGCAAGACTGGCAGTATAGTTCGTCTGAATACTTGACATGTATCCGCTTGCCGCATAGGCCGCATTCTTTGGGTCGTTTTTTCCAATTGATCGACATACCTTTTCCTAGGGAAAGCCGATACAATTAGCGTATCACAGCTTGTTATATTTCGTATGCCTGCCTTTGGCTTTATGCACGGGGTATTTTAGGGCGTTTTTCTTCATTTTTTTTGCTATGGCTTGGGGTAGGTCAATTTTTAGGTTATCGGCTAATTCGAAGAGATAGATGGCCACATCGGCTAATTCGTCGGCGAGTTCGTCCTTGTTGGTTTTACCGTGCTCTTCGACTTCTTTGGGGGATTTCCATTGGAAGTGTTCCAGTACCTCAGAGGCTTCCAGGACCAGCGAAAGGGCCACGTCTTTGTGATTGTGGAATTGTTTCCAGTCGCGGGCGTCGCGGAAGGCTTTTATTTTTGCTGTAAGGGATTTGATTTCAGACATGCCATTAAGATTAGCGCTTTTAAGACTTTGGGGCAAGGATTTTATGCTTAATGCCTTGTTTTCATTTTTGTGAATTTCATATGGTCAAATGAGTCTTTGCGCAGATTGATGCCATACTCGAGATAAGCCTTCAGGCTGCAGGCCATATATGCATCCAGCCCATGCAATTGCGATAAAACATCTCTCGCCATTTTTCACTGCTGGGCCAGCCAGACTCTGAAATAAACACGGTTGTCGTATTTAAGGTGAATGACGATGGATTTCTTGATTAAAAGCTTGGCCGATAGGGTTCACTACCTCCGTTGACCGCCTTTAAAAATGCGGCAAATTTTCTGGGTGGAATGGTCATTTCAGTGACTTTTTCATTGGTCACGTCTTCAAAGATCATCGTCATCCCGCGACGGCCGTCTTCATCTGTAAAATGCTTGATATATACGCTAAAATGCGCGCCCAAATAATCCCATTCTACTAGATCCTGAAGATTTGACATAATAAAAACTCCTTTAGGTTAGGATGGATTTGATCCAAGCTCCTAGGGGTGTCCTAGTTACGGTCCCGCCTTCTTATAAATGACAATGTGCGGTTTTTGAGGGGTGTAAGCTTTCTGCACCTCTATTTGACTTCGCAACACGGTGATCCTTCTGGATGCCCTATCGTCGCCTTGTTCCAAATCAAAAAGCACGATATGGTCTTCTATTCGCACACCAACTACTGTGTAGAATTGGCCATCATCCTTCAAAATAACCTTGTCGCCGACACTGTATTCAGCCATATGACTGCCCTTCTTTTAATCATGATTCCTTCCTGTCCATAGGCTTCAAGATGGATTGAATAATGTGAAAGATATATTCAGTATTGGCGCAGTCAGTAATGTATTTTTTACCATCTGATGCTTCTAATTTCAGTCCGTGACAAAATGTCACGACCTCGCTTCCTTCTTCAAATAGGCGTTGCTTAAGTTTTCTCCAGTATGCACCCGCATCAACACTATCAGCTAATACACCACACACATCAACAACAGAAAACCACCATTCGTTATTATGAATGACTTTTCTGATCTGTTTACCTTTAAAAATAGCTACCTTGGTGAGAGTTCCTTGGTTAGACATGCTTCCCCCCTTGTTTTCACGAGTTAGTAATGTCATGTCTCAGGGGGAAAGACATGAATGGATATCCAGGATATGATACTGGCTTGGGATGCCCCTACGGGATGTGTCTATTATAATATTGACAGAGAATTGTTCAATCAAATTAATTGAATCGTCGAATGGCAAACCTATGGTCAGTTTTATAACCTTCATGACTTTTTCCTGACTTTTATCCAGCTTTGTTCTGCCAGCATCTGGTCCTTTTGGATCATTTACTTCCGTATTGCCCAAATTGAGTATGTTGCCCACCGTTTTTATCAAAAGAAACCATAAATGGGTCTGTCGAATCTTGAAAATCCAGTCCCATGATTAATTTGTCTTGATCGTTGTTTTTCATGACCAAAACAGGGGCTTCTGCTTGGCCGTATAGACGTAGCAACCCTTTGGCTCGAAACTTTTCATCAAAAAGGCCAATAAAAGGCAGCCCGCCGGGGACTTCATATGAGCCTACCCCCATCTGCAAACGCACTTTATTATTCGCGTCATAAAAATTTAAGCAAGGTAAATTTGCTGAACAAGTTGCCCAAGTTCCGATGATTTTACCATCATTATTAACTAACTGAAAAGCTTTAGCTGAAATGACCTGATTATAATCCTGGGCATGGGCAAACATGGTGTTAGATATGAATCCACCGGTGAAACTGGATAACAAAATTAGAAATATAATTCCATATTTATTTTGGAACATTTTGTTCCTCCTTTTTAATTTTCTACCCCTATCACAAAGAGAACAGCATATTCTTGGCTTTTGCAGCCTTTGACTGAGGGCATGGATACGCCTGGAGCTACCGGAAATGCCGTTTTGGGCGCTAATGCTGGAGAACAAGAATCATCATTGGTCGCGGGTGTGTAGCGGGCGGCATGGCATCCCAAGTGTGTGACATCATAAAGCGTTGCACCTGGGCTAAGTTCCCAATGTGCCGTTCCCTCCTTTCTCATAGGATAAACAGTCAGAATGCTGGTTACCTCCCTGCCGCCTGTCACTAGGTATTTGCCCGAAGGCAGTGGAAAGCTTGGCTTTTCCATGATCGAGCCATGCTCTTCCAGCCACCAGTCTTTGCTGTCGTACTTCCACTGGGCGGGGGCGATACCCCCACTGGCTTTTAACTGATCGAAATCATTCAACAGACAGCCCCGCGGCCCCGGATCTTGATGCCACAGACCCCATAATTGAGCTCCGTCGCCAGAGTTGGCGTTGGGGTCACCCAACGCCACGATATACTCGACCGGAATATGCTTGAAGCCTGTCTGTGCAAGGACCAACTGCCCCGATGTGAGCATCAGTAAGCCCAAACCTATTGCCAGTTTTATGATTTTCATGATTTTTTGATTTGTCCCGCCTTTTAAATAATTGATTTAACCACTCCCCCATCCACTCTCAAGGCGGCACCATTGGTGGCGCTGGAAAGTGGGCTTGCGACATAGGTGATCAAATGGGCCACCTCTTGGGGGTCGGCAAAACGTTGGATCAAGGATGTTGGGCGGGCCTCTTTAAAGAAGTTTTTCGTATCAACGCCTAGTTGGTCTACAAAGGTCTTAACGCCGTCAGACATGGTGGGCCCAGGCAAGACTGCATTAACTGTTACTGCTGTTGATTTGGTCAGTTCCGCTATCCCCCGCGATATAGCCAGTTGGGCGGTTTTGGTCATCCCATAATGGATCATTTCAACGGGGATGTTAATTCCGGATTCACTGGATATAAAAATGAGCCGTCCCCAATTTTGTTTCAACATGCCGGGCAAGAAAGTTTTGCTTAATCTAATGCCGGACATCACATTGACCTCAAAAAAACGTAACCAATCCGCATCAGGGATATCCAGAAAAGCTTTGGGCTCAAAAATGCCTGCATTATTGACCAGGATATCCGGCGCCCCGATTTTCTTGACCTGGGCAATCAATTTCTCAACACCTGTGAGGTTGGAGAGATCAGCAGCGACGGCATACGCACGCTCTTTAAATGTGTCCGCGAATTTTTGGGCCTCTGCTTGTGCGCGGCCATGAATGATAACACGGGCGCCTTCGGCGTGCAATTGCTGGATCGTTGCTTTTCCGATGCCTTTGGTCGATCCTGTGACTAAAGCTAGTTTGTTTTTAAGTTGGTAGTCCATAGATTATCCTCTATTTTTTGCCTGATGGTGAGTATTGCTGTTGCCGAAAAATAGGACGCTGTCCCCTATTATGGGATATCGGGTTCTACCAGTTTTGCTAACAAGATCAGGGATTCTTGCCAGCCTAGATAGCACATTTCTGGGGGGATGGCTGCAGGGATGCCTTCCTGAAGGATGTTTAACTCGGTGCCACAGGAGACTTTTTTTAAGGTGATGGTGGTTTGCATGTCTCCGTCCATATGGGGATCTTCGAATTTATCTGAGTAGCGGATCGTTTGGCCGGGCGTCAATTCCAGGTATTTGCCGCCGAAGGCATGGGTATCGCCGGTGGTGAAATTGGTAAAGGACATCCGGTAAGTGCCCCCTATCTTGGCATCCATATGGTGCACCTTGCAGGTAAATCCATTGGGAGGCAGCCACTTGGCCATGGCCTCTGGATCAAGGAAGGCTTTATAGATCTTTTCAGGGGTTGTGCGCAGGACGCGGTGAAGCCGGATTGAATTGGCAGACATATAACATCTCCTTTCTAGTTTCTATAAATGGCAGTGCTTGTTACATCACCGCTGCCCCGGACTGCACCATGGCCGGATTTAACGATTTGATTGCTTGACGAGGACGAGCAACTTGAAAGTACGACAATAGCGCAAATGCTAAAAAATATCTTAATGCAAAAATTTAATGGCATAAAGAATTAGGTAGATGTTTAGCTGTCCATGCGTTTCATCGGGTGGCCGAGGGAGGGGCATCGCCCATGGCGTCCGGAGGGTGCTTTTCAACCCGAGGACGATATGGGGATTCCCGAGGACAGGACCCGATGAGTTGCTAAACATTAACAGAATTAGATCACTTATTTACCCAATAAGCTTCCCAGGGAACCGGTTACACTGCTTATAGTCTGG
>CAZKUL010000127.1:0-7598 GCA_964555945.1 uncultured Planctomycetales bacterium | reverse complement strand
GGAAACAAAACTGGTTAAGGTCAAGGTTATTGATAGAACCATGAGACTGGATCAGCACCCGGGCCAGGCTGATATTAAAGACAAAGGGGATAAGCAGCATCCATAAAATAAAATAGAAAATATGTTTGGGACGGAATACTTTTGGAGCGGCATCTCCTAGAAGATTTTGGCGAAAGAAGGACTTAATGATGGCAAAAATTCCCATATAAATTCCAGTCATAACTAAACACACACAGAGGCCGCTGAGGATCAAAACGGTAAAACCGTAGGCCCTTAAATGAAGTTCAGTGCTCATGATTTCATTGCCGGATTTGGCATACACATGGGCCAGTGTAATTTCAGCCGCGTGTTTCTTGGGGGTTTCCGGTAGTGCATTCATAAAAATTTCCAGGCTCTGGCTTGCCTGGACGTCATTCTTTAATTCAATCAACTCCCGTATTTTTTGTACGTAGGCGTGTTCTATTTCCCCACTATGCGGGTATTTCTTTATAATTTCATCTAAGTCTTTGAAAGAAGTATCAACCTGATGTAAACGGTACTCAGCTTTAGCCCGGATATAAAGAGCACTGGCCTGAGATTCTTCAGACTGGATCACTTTTTTTGGATCTTTGATGGTCGGAATTTGAGGCAGGCCCTGCGCAAAGGCCGGAGATACGGAAAAAACTATACCCAGGATCAAAACCATTTTCCTAAAGGAGAGGGCCTTCTGGGACATAGTTTATGTTAACATTCCCAAGGGCACGTACAAATATTTTTAAGGATTTTCCTAGAGCCATGCTATAATACGTTTAACCCTGCGCTGTGCGATAGGATCTCGGATGTATTGAACCACAAAACAATACTACGGGAGCCGGTAACCTGTTGGCGCGCCTTTGGCGGCCTCACACTGGCACCCACTTGAGAATGATGGTTCTCATTTACACCAGATTCACCGGCAGAGGCGGGGCCTTTTTATCCTCGTATTTTTCCGGGTACTTCCATGCCAACCAATCTTTTTACTCCAGATGAGAAAGTCATTCCAGCGGATTCACCTTTAAGCGCCCGGATGCGCCCGCGAAACCTGGGCGAGTATGTGGGACAAAAACACATTTTAGGAGAGGGAAAGTTACTTACGCGTGCCATTGAAGCGGACAGGGTGTCCTCGCTTATCCTCTATGGGCCTCCGGGTGTCGGGAAAACCACCTTGGCCTTATGCATCAGCCAAAAGACACAATCCCATTTTGAGAAAATCAATGCGGTGGCCTCCAACGTCGAGGAAATGCGTAAAATCCTGGCGGGGGCCCAAAACCGCAGGCTGAGCTCTGGGAGAAAGACGATACTTTTTATCGATGAAATCCACCGGTTCAACAAAGCCCAGCAGGATGTGCTGATGCCGGACATCGAAGAGGGGAATATTATCTTGATTGGAGCGACCGTTTTTAATCCATTTTTTGCGTTGGTCTCTCCCTTACTTTCCCGCTCCTTGATCTTTGAATTGTATTCTCTGACTCCTGATGACCTGAAGGCTTTAATCGCGCGTGCGCTTGAAGATAAGGAGCGAGGATTAGGCTCATTGTCCGTTACTATAGATCAGGAGGCGGTAGAATTCTTATCCACGATCAGCGATGGGGATGGCCGCAAGGTCCTTAATGCTCTTGAAGTGGCGGCATTGACAACGCCCAAACGCAAAGACGGGAGCATCCATATCACTTGTGCTATTGCTGAAGAATCTATACAGAAAAAACAAGTGAACTATGACGGTGATGGGGACGCGCATTATGACACAGCTTCCGCTTTTATTAAATCCATGCGCGGTTCTGATGCTGATGCCGCCCTTTACTGGATGGCCAAGATGATCTACGCGGGGGAAGATCCACGGTTTATAGCCCGGCGTATTGTTATTTGCGCGGCCGAAGATGTGGGCAATGCGGACCCCCAAGCGCTGATCCTGGCTAATGCCGCTTTTCAAGCAGCGGAATTTATTGGATTGCCAGAGGCGAGAATTATCCTGGCCCAGGCCGCTGTGTATGTTGCCTGTGCTCCTAAATCCAATGCGGTTTATTTAGCTATTGATCGCGCCCTGGCGGATGTCAAGGAACAACGCACTCAAGGCGTTCCTATGCATCTGAAAGACAGTCATTACAAAGGGGCCAGTCAATTAGATCACGGGGCAGGATATAAATATGCCCATGATTATCCCCAACATTATGTAGATCAAGAGTATATGCTTCATGAGGCCATATATTATGAACCAACCTTACAGGGGTATGAAGCCAAGATTAAAGAGAGAATGGACAAATTAAAGAAAAAATGATAGGATACGCAACACATGAAGGATAAAGGTTCTTTAAGGTTGTTTTATTTAAGGCTTCTTAAAGAGCAGAAGACAGAGGATGTTAATCTCAAGAGCCGTTTGATTGCGGAGCAATTGTGGAAATTGCCAGCGTTTCAAAAGGCACATTGCATCCTATTTTATGCATCCATGCCAGGCGAAGTGGATACCTGGGCGATGATGGAGAAGGCAATTTTTTCGGGAAAACGGGTAGCTTTACCTATTGTTGAACAAAATCAGAGGAAGTTAATTCCTACATTAATTTTGTCTATGGAAGATGTACATAAGAAAAAACACGGCATTGCCGAGCCACATTTGGACCCTGCGAAAACGTTAGACGTCAGGGACATTGATGCGGTGGTCGTTCCGGGGTTGGCGTTTGATAGGCAGCATAATCGCCTAGGCCGCGGAGCTGGGTATTATGACCGTTTCTTGACGACCCTTCCTAAGACAGCAACAACTGTGGGCCTTGCCTTTGATTTTCAACTCGCCGAAAACCTTCCCATTGAGGCGCATGATGTGCGCCTTACGCAAGTCATCGTAGGATAAATCTAAAACAAGCTGCGGGGTACCGCAGGGTCTAGAAAGAGAGTTGCTATGGAGAATAACACGCTCGGAGGCGCGCTTATTTTTATTTTTGGCGCCATTGTTTGCGTCATGGGTGGATTTTTTCTTAACCGGATGCTGGG
Organism: uncultured Planctomycetales bacterium; assembly: GCA_964555945.1. Classification (GTDB taxonomy): domain Bacteria; phylum Omnitrophota; class Gorgyraeia; order Zapsychrales; family Fredricksoniimonadaceae; genus JABDGZ01. The sequence goes on along the minus strand of CAZKUL010000127.1, from coordinate 4,598 downwards.
CCGCCGGCGTACGGACCAGGCCAATAGAGATGCTGGCGGGATCAGGGATTTGGCCCAGCGGGAGGCCGATACCATTCGCAAGGAAGCCCAACTGCAGGCCAAAGACTTGCTTTTAAAAATGCGGCAGGACTTTGAGAAGGAAACCAAGGACCGCCGCGACGAATTGACCAGCATGGAGAAACGCGTTTTACAGCGAGAAGAGAACCTGGATAAAAGGGTTGATCTGTTGGAAAAGAAGGAAAAGGATCTAAGTGCCCGCCTGGAGACATTGATCCGTGGAGAAGCGAGTGTTAAACAAAAAGAGGAAGAATTGACCAAGGTCCTGGCCCAGGAAAAAGAACGTCTGCATAGCATCGCCAATCTCTCGGCTGAAGAAGCAAAGAAAATTCTGTTAAGCCGTCTGGATGAAGAATTACTGAATGAAAAAGCTGTGCGCTTGCGCCATATGAATGAAGAGATCAAAGAACAATCGGATAAAAAGGCGCGCGAAGTGATCAGTACCGCCATCCAGCGCTGCGCGTCAGACCATACGGCCGAGACCACGATCTCAGTTGTCCCGCTTCCATCTGATGAAATGAAAGGCCGCATTATCGGCCGTGAGGGTCGTAATATCCGCACCTTGGAGCAAGCCACCGGCGTTGACATTATTATCGATGATACGCCGGAAGCGGTGACCATTTCAGGATTTGACATGATGCGTCGTGAAATCGCGCGCATGGCCCTGGAGCAGTTGATTGTCGATGGGCGTATCCATCCCGGGCGTATCGAGGAGGTGGTGGAAAAAGCTAAACTCGAGCTTGATAAGAAAATCAAGGAGGATGGCGAAAATGCGGCCATGGAACTTGGTATTCACGGCATGAATCCGGAGCTCATTAAATTAGTCGGGCGTCTGCGTTACCGAACGTCTTTTGGTCAAAATGGTTTAAACCACTCCATTGAGGTCTCAAAATTAATGGGCATTATGGCCTATCAATTAGGCGTTGATGTCAAGATCGCCAAGCGCGCAGGGTTACTGCATGATATTGGTAAAGTAGTTTCCTCAGATGTGGAAGAAGGCACTCATGCCATCGTGGGCGCCCGTCTGTCCCGTAAATACGGTGAATCGGAAGAAGTGGCCTACGCGGTAGAAAGTCATCATGGCGAAGTTGAGATGAACACCGTGTACGGCATTTTGGTGTCCGCAGCTGACGCCATCAGTGCCGCAAGGCCTGGCGCGCGCGCCGAGAGCATGGAGACATATATTAAACGCCTGGAGAATTTGGAGACCATTTCCAATTCCTTTAAGGGCGTTGAAAAATCTTACGCCCTTCAAGCTGGGCGCGAGATCAGGGTGGTGGTGATGCCTGAGAAGGTCAATGATGATGAGGCGATCGTCATGGCGCGGGACATACGCAAGAAGATCGAGGAAGAAATGGAGTATCCGGGGCACATCAAGGTCATGGTGGTGCGCGAGATTCGTGCGATTGAATATGCGAAGTAGTGCAGGCTTGTGCATATGAGCGCATGTTCGCAAGAAGGCGGGAAAATGAAGATTCTGTGCATTGGGGATATTGTAGGGAGGCCGGGGCGGGAGGCGGTGAAGTTTGCCTTGCCCAGAATTAAGGAAGAACATGGCATTGACTTTGTGATCGCTAATGCGGAGAATGCCTCAGGTGGGTCAGGGCTGATCCCAAAGAATGCGGATGAAATCTTGGGCTTTGGTGTCGATGTGATGACCATGGGCGACCATGTTTGGGACAAGCAGGAAATTTTTTTGTATTTGCAGGAGAAAAATCAAAAGATCGTGCGTCCGGCCAATTTTCCCGAAGGGGTTCCAGGAGTGGGTTGGACAATCGCCCAGGCCTCTAACGGCGTTAAGGTTGCTGTAATAAACCTTTTGGGACGCACCTTTATGCGCTATAATGTCCTTTGTCCATTTTTGACACTTGAGGCGATTGTTGCCAAAATCAAAGATCAAGCGGCTGTGATCATCGTTGACATGCACGCGGAGACAACCAGCGAGAAGGTTGCGTTAGGTCATTTTTCAGATGGCAAAGTCTCACTGGTTTATGGCACTCATACGCATGTGCAAACCGCTGATGAGAAAATTTTGCCGCAGGGGACAGCGTATATAACGGATTTAGGAATGACTGGCCCCTATGACTCAGTGATCGGCCAGGATAAAACAAAAATAATCACCCGTTTTTTGACCAGCATGCCCCAAAAGTTTGAAGTGGCCCAGGCACCGGGAACGGTACATGGTGTTATTGTCCAGGTGAATGCCAGCACCGGACGCGCGGAAGGCATTGCGCGGCTGCAAATGGCCCATATGGCCACTGCCGTTAGCGCGGGGTCCTGAAGGAGAGACTATATGTTTTGGGAAGGCATAGACCGTCGAAAATTTCCCCGGGTCATGTACCCGTGCATGGTTAAGACAATTTCCTCGCAAGGGATCCAACAGCAGATTTTAAGCCACACAGACAATATCGGGCAGGGGGGGTTTTGTGTCACCCTTAAAAGCGAGATTAAATTATTTACGCCCGTTGAACTGGAAATAGACCTTTTGGGCATTGATGAACATATTTATCCTAAGGGCAAGGTGGTTTGGAATGTCCGACGCAAATCAATTGAGAAAATCAAGCCCATGTTTTATGATATCGGGATCGAATTTACAGAAATTTCCAAACGGGACGAAGAATGCCTTCGGGAAACGCTCCAATTGTTAATCAGTAAGGGCACGCCCTTGTCGAAACCCTATATTTAAGCTATGTTTGACGACAATCGACGCAAATACCCGCGAGCCAACTATCCCTGTCAACTGACCATATGGTTGGTAGATGGCCAGAACCAGACGATGTTAGCGAACACCTCCAATATTGGTTTGGGAGGTTTGTGTGTATATCTTAATGACGACCTCGAGGTCAATACAAGGGTCGAGATACAGCTTACATTTGTCAACACCACAACGCCCTTTAAATGCCGTGGCGTGGTGGTGCATTGCAAACAGGAAAACGAGAAGTTTCATAAGATTGGCATTCAATTCGAACCTTTAAGTGAGCTCAAATATGCTTTTCTCGAGGGAAAGGTTGCAGAGCTTCTTGAGTTGGAGAAAAAAGGAAAAAGCTGATGGTCCGCGTTCGTTTCGCCCCCTCTCCCACCGGTTTTTTGCACATTGGGGGCGCCCGCACGGCTCTTTTTAACTGGATGTATGCCAAAGCCCAGGGTGGCCAATTTATCCTGCGCATTGAAGACACCGACAAAGTCCGCTCCAAGCCTGAATACCTTGAAGAAATCCTGGAGAGCATGAAATGGTTGGGTCTCACCTGGGATGAGTTTTATAAACAAAGCGACCGTTTTGATTTGTATCGTCAATATGCCGACAAGCTGCTCCTCGAAGGTAAGGCCTATAAAGACGGGGAGGCGGTCGTTCTTAAGGTCCTTGAGAAATCGATAAAGATCTATGATCTTATCCGCGGCGAGATCGTCGTTGACAGCAAAGAAATCAAAGATCAAGTGCTGATGAAATCCGATGGCTCGCCCACCTACAGTTTTGCCTGCGTCATCGACGATGCCTTAATGGAAATATCCTGCGTCATTCGAGGGGAAGACCATATTTCCAATACCCCCAAGCAGATACTTATTTACGAGGCGTTGGGATTCAAGCTGCCTAAATTTGCGCATCTTCCCTTGATATTAGATCCTGAAGGCGGGCGTATGTCCAAGAGGGCCGGGGCGACCGCGGTCACCGAATACCGGACACAAGGCTATTTATCCCAGGCCATTGTCAACTATTTGATGCTTCTGGGCTGGTCGCCGGGTAATAACCAAGAGAAGGTGTCAATGGCCGCCGCTCTTAAAACATTTTCAATCAAAAAAATCAATAAGGCCGGCGCTGCTTTTTCTCTGGAAAAACTTCAATGGTTGAACAGCCAGTATATTAAAGAGATGGATGCGTCCCAATTAGCCGATGCCTTGGGACCGCTGGTGGCCGCGAAATACCCTCAAGCCCATGTCGATAAAAATGAACTGGAACATATGGCGCAATTATATAAAGGGCGCATGAATACGTTGCTGGATTTTTTAGATTGGACAGATTTTATATTTAATGATCAGGTTCACTATGAAGCCGAGGTTAAGGCCAAACATCTCTCACAGGATATGCGCAAAGAATTCGAGGTATTGGCAGAACGCCTCAGCACGGTCAATGATTTCAATGTGAAGGCGACTGAAGAAGCCTTTCGCGCTGTGGTGGCCCAATTGGGCATCGAAGCTGGCACCCTGGTCCACCCGGTCAGAGTGGCCTTGACCGGCAAAGCCGTGGGGCCGGGCTTATTTGATACCATGGTGCTCCTCGGTCAGGAAAGAACCACCCGCCGCTTAAAAGAAGCATTCCTTTAACCCGGATTTTGCAATAGGTGTCGATGAAGAATGCTAAGATTTTGGAGATAAAAGAGTTTAGAAAAACGCAGCCATACCCACTGTGGTATGGCGAGGCTTTTCTAAGCTCTTTTAGCCCAAAAGATTAGCGTTATTCACGACATCCTATTGCAAATTCCGGGTTTAATATTGCCTTGTCGTCTAATGGTAGGACACGAGATTCTGGATCTCGTTATCATGGT
>CAZKUL010000126.1:0-7614 GCA_964555945.1 uncultured Planctomycetales bacterium | reverse complement strand
TCTGAATATACGCCTGCCTATTTAAAGGGGATAGTGATCCATCCCAAAGATCCGCTTAAATTTGACTTCATTGTTTTCAGGGGGGATAAGCCCTTAAGTGATTCCCAAAAGAGGGAAGAATATACCAAATTGACTAAATACTTTTTGGCTTCCTTGGCCATTCCCGATGATGATCAATGGGTGAATCTTTCACCTTATGAGAAAGACCGAATTATTAAAGATGATTTTGGCAAGACTGAAATGGGCCGGGACCTATTGGCCCAGGATTACATGCTCAAACAAATTACTGCATCATTGATTTATCCGGAAAGCAGATTAGGCCGGGAGTTTTGGAAGAAGGTCTATGCCCAAGCCCAAAAGCAATACGGCACAACCAATGTTCCGGTGAATACCTTCAATAAAGTATGGATACTTCCTGATGACGCACTTATATACGAGAAAAGTAATGAAAGTAAATCAGGGCTCAAAAGCCAAGGAACAGGGAATATTACGGCCTATGTTTTAAAGAACCATTTACGGGTCATGCTGGAAGAAGATTATTTGTCCCTGCAAAAGCATTCTGCTATTTCCCCCTCTTTATTTAAAGAGGGGGATAGGGGGAGTTCTAAAAACGCTCATTCTATCGCATCCCAAATTATCAAACAAATCGTACTTCCCGAACTCCAGCGCGAAGTCAATGAAGGCGCCAATTTCGCTCCCCTGCGCCAGGTCTACAGCGGGATGCTTCTGGCTACATGGTTTAAACGCACCCTTAAACAGTCCCTATTGGGCCAGATTTACGCCAATAAGGGCAAGGTCAGGGGAGTTTGACCAGGATCCCAAAACTAATGGAGAGATTTACCGGAGGTATTTACAAGCCTATAAAAAGGGGGTGTTTAATTTCATTAAAGAGGATGTGGATAAATATATGAATGAGACGATTCCAAGAAAGTATTTTTCGGGGGGAGAAGGTAGTTATTCTGAAGCAGATAAAGCCATGGGGCATGATGTCGTTCATGAAATAGGAGAATTGGCGCCAGATAACGCTCAAACAATACGAGTAGGATTAGCCCAAGATGATCTTGCACAAGTGGCTTTGCAAGAATACGAGGCGATGACGGGGGGGAAGGCAAAGCCAGATGGGGCGATGATAACTGTTGCCAGTGAACGTAAAGTACAAAGATATTTAAAAAAAGCGCAATTAGTAAAGGGCCCTAAATTAAATGAAATAGCAGTTCTAATTCCAATTATTCCTTTTGATATTAATGTTGGGATGGCCATTGTAAACCGATTAAGATTTATAGGTATAACAACTAGGATAAATGATGGGGAAGTTCCTTATGTACTGGTAAAAAATCAAAAGAGTGTTGAACAAATAAGACGAGTGCTTGGTTTAGAGCATGCTCAAACAGTTCAAAATATAAATGCGGCGATGACGGGGGTGGAGGGGGAGGCGTCGACAAGAGATGTGGCGATGCTAGAGCAATTGAAAACCGCCGTAAGACGGGGACAAATAGATCAAATTTATAGATTATTATCAGGTTTATTGACACGGGATGAATGTTGGACAGTCAATGGTCGGGAAAGATTGTCCGTTGCTGAGCGGTCATTGGGTATTCTTTTAAAAAGACCTATCGGTTCAGATTTGAGTATTCTTTTTAGTAAACTTGCAGGCCAGACCTTCACCCCTAAAATGCTGCCCAGATTATTTAGGATGCACAGAATGGTTTGGGAAAAGAAACCATTTTTAGGACTGCGTTTACTGGAAGACACGGCTGACCATTTAAGAGGCATTAAAGGGCAATGGGGGCGTCGGTCGTATTCGGATATCATCCCAGAGCCAGATATACAAGCATATTCCCACCACCTTACTGATACTATATATTTAATCGGCCAACTGAGGCAGGCTGAGAAAGCTTTGGCCAAAAAGGGTTTAACATTACAGCAGTGGGTTGAACGAAATATAAACGATCAACATCAACAGGCCACATTGTTATATGTCATTTACGCAGTGCTTGTTTACGCGCCATCATATGGCCAACGCTATTTCGAAAGTCCCATCATTAAAAAAGCCATGCGTCAAAATAAATTTAAGGTTTTAAATCATTTTTCAGTCGGCGATATTGACAGTAAATGGGGCGACCGGTTTATCGATTTATGGCTTGATGGGCCTCAAGCGAATATTGAAGACTTGGGAAGGGAATACCCCTTTTTAAAGAGGATCAGGGATTTTCAATCGACCCCGGGGTTTGCAACACTAATAGATACCTTGGAGCAAACGTCCGATGCCGTCAGTGACTACGATGATAAATTCGGGAAACGTCTTAAAAAATTGGACAGGTCAACAGACAAAGAGCGGATCACGGAGATCGACCAGTTGAATATAGGTGATAGGGTAAGAATCAGGTTGAAAGATACGCAAGAATGGACGACATATGCCGTCGTTGCCGACCGCTACAACGCTCAAAATAAAGAAAGCAGCCAATTATGGCTGAGCTGTCTTAACATGGCAGAAGAATTTACGATAACTTATGATGCTGACAAGCTGGGGTCTCGTTTTATTGAGCCTAAAACTAAGGATGTTTTTGAAATTGACACCATCGAGCGGCTCGATGCCAAAAAAATATTGCAGGCGCGAGGGGCAGTAAGAAAATCTGCGGTTCCGGGGGTAGGGGGGAAGGCATTGCGGAGTAGTGTAGATGGGGCGATGGGGGCACGAAAAGGGAAAAAAATAAGTAATATTGAAGTATCACTACCGGAAGACTTGCGAGAACAGGGGTATGAACAGGTGGGAAATTTCGGGCTGACGGATTTAAGAAATAGATTAGGACCTATTGTGAAAGAAATAATTAGAGAAGAGACAGCGATTATAATAGATTTTATTAGAGGAAAAAATCGTGCCACCTTTTTTGGCAATAATGTGGAGGCAATAGAGGGGTGGATTAATAATCGATTGCAAAATACACCAACGTCTGTTGTTTATCGTGTAATGCAAAAGTGGGGGACATTAAGAATTGAAAGATTGGACAATGCGATGACGGGGCCGGGGCGGGGGGTGGCATTGCCGAGAGTAAGAGCAGATGAGGGGATGAGGTTAGAAGAAAAAGCTAAGGTACCGGGGGTGGAGGGGAAGGCAGATGGGGCGATGATAGAGACTGAAGAGTCTTTATATGTTAAAGCAAGAGCAGCAAATGTAATATTAAGATATTTTAGCAAACAGCAAGGTATGTACTGGGTTGCACAAACTGAAGTTAAAAGATTATTGACAGAATATTTATTAATCCCTAACAAAGATGACAACGCAAAAGATGAAATGGTAGTAAGGATTAACAACGCAGTTAAGAGACAAACAAAATTTTCTGCGGATTTAATAAAATTGTTGCTAAATACAATTGATATCCATTTTAATCTGTTAACCTTTTTTTTGAACCCGGATGTCCGTTCTATGCGCGGGTATAATGCTTTGAGTGAGGTAATCGCGAAGTTAGAAAAAGCAGGTCCATGGGTAGCTCAACCTGAAATTAAGGAGTTTATTTCAAGTTATTTATTAAATTCCCCCAAAAGCATTAAATATAAAAGTTTTTTTGCGGAATATATTTTTTACGCTATGCGAGGGGTTAAGCCATCCAGAGATATCCCGCCCTTAATGTTACATGCAGCCGAAGCTATGTTTCAAAGATTAACAGTCATTGATGACGCAATGACTTCTCGAGGTGGTATCGACCTAAAATCCGCCAATCTTGCCATGACTATCAAGCGTGACGGTAACGGAATACCCATTATAAGTCAGCAAGACCTGGCCCAGATTAGTAGTAATCTTGAAGGCCTTGGCCCTGTTATTCTTTCCATCAAACCCGCCAGCCAAACGACGTTGTTTGCTGAACTTGTGACCCATCCTTGATTTAGCTTGCTCGTTTTTAGGCCAGGTAGTAAGAATATTCCCTGTTGCTTGCCCGGCTCTCCTGGGTTAAAATTGCGTCATGTCTAAGGTTAAAGAGATGAATGATGGAATGGATCTTGAAGTGTGGGGAGTTGTGGTTCTTATTCATTCGATTTAGGAAAAGGAAAAAAGATAGGAATTAGAGGATAAAATGACCAATATTGATTTTGTTACTGGATTCGATTCTTTTTCTGCAATTCCCGAAGCTGCTAAAAAAGCAGGTCTTAAGTATCGGTTTGCGGTGATTCAAGACACGTATCGTCCAGATAAGGTTTACATATATTTTGATGAGAATCTTTTGATGAGCATTATCGATTTTCTTAAGGGCTTTTACAATGCCCAAGATTTCCAAATTGAACAAAGACAGGGAGTTGCGAAGGTTCAACTTGAAGTATTTCTATCTGATTGGAATAAGTTAAACAGTGACGATAGGAACCCTCCTGAAACCATCTATGTTCGCAAAGAACAGAAAATAGTTGCGTGTGTAGCCACTCAATATTGGAAGTGTTGTGGCGGCCCAAGGCCTTACCATGATTCCTATACATACCAACTTTTTTCTGAGGATGATATTTCTGAAAAAGTGATCACGTTTCTTGCGGAAGTCTCAAAAACGAATGGCTGGAATATAGCTGCTAAACCAATTGATAGCAGTGAAATTGGACCATTGCCTAAAAAGAAATGGTTTGGTTTTTGAGGTGTGGGGTGATGGTGACTGAACAAAAACAAAATGATCTGTTACATGGCATTACTCTTGAAATGATGCTAACGCGGCTATTAGAGAAACACGGATGGGAAGGATTGTATAGCCGAATTAAGATCAATTGTTTCCTTAAGAACCCGAGTATCAAATCCACATTGGTTTTCTTGCGCCGAACGCCCTGGGCTAGAGCAAAGGTTGAGAATCTTTATTGTTACCTAAAACCAAAGGACAGGATCAATGTCCAAGAATCTCAACATTGAATCAGAAGCACCCATCCCGGATCCTGCTTACTTTTTGAAATTAACCCAGGCCCGTATGCCTTTTAGGAAATATAAAAATCGTCTATTGATAAATCTTCCTGAGACATATCTTATTTGGTTAGCACGTAAAGGTTACCCTAAGGGGTTACTTGGGGTGATACTTAAAGATGTGTATGAAATTAAACTTAATGGCTTAGAAAACTATTTATCAATATGATCGACATTCCAGATTTCGTTTATCCTAAAGACGCAAGCGGCAATCCACTTTGTCCCAGGTGCAGAAAGTCGGTAAACCAATGCGATTGCCTATCCCTTGAGCCTGCTAAGCCAAAATCGCTTTCAATTAAGCCAAGCATTCGTTTGGATCGATCGGGTCGAAAGGGCAAGGTAGTAACCCTCATTGGCGCTTTACCAAACAATGAGCCATATTTAAAGGATTTAACGAAAACATTAAAGATTAAAACAGGGTGCGGTGGTACGTTTCTGTTGGATGGAAATGGTGGGACTATTGAACTCCAAGGGGACCATCAAGATTTTGTGATCGAATTCTTTAAAAATAAATGAGGGTTTGGGTGATAACAATAATTATATTGGAGCCAATGAATGATAAATAATAATGACATTATGAAAAAGCTTCGAGTAGCGCTTAAGCTGAAGGATACCGACATTGTCGATATCCTAAAATTAGCCGAATTTGAGACAACACCATCAGAACTATCCGCCATTTTCCGCAAAGAAGAACATCCAAACTATATGGCCTGCGGGGACCAGATCCTCAGGCGTTTTCTGGATGGCCTTATTATCCGTAACCGGGGCAAAAGGGAGAAGCCGCCAATGAAAGTTCAAACGGAATGGATCAAATGTAAACCTCTTCCTACCAAGGAGGGTAAAGCCAATGCTCGAAATGATTAATGTAGACTCGACAACGATTGAATCAATTGGATATGAATTAGGAAGCAAGAAATTACATGTCCACTTTGTATCGACAGAAAAATACATCTATCAAGGTGTTCCCAAGATCATTCATGCCCGGTTGATGAGGACTCATTCGATAGACATGTATTTCGCAGAGGAAATTAAAGATAAATACAGGCATACTGAAATATATTAAATGTTTGAGTGTCGAGGTTTTTAAATCTTCGATAAGTAAAGGCTGTCTTCAAGGGTATCAGTTTATTGACCTTATCTGCTGTAACCGCAACGTCATAATGTCCCCTTAGGATTCTCAGGCGCCCAGGCGCCGGCATCAGGCGCCGGCATCAGTCTATTGGCGAATCAGTCTTATATCAGGTATACTTAACCTTATGAAACTCGGAGAAAATATTCTTAGGATCATGACTATCATTGTCGGCGTCATTATTATTGCCTTCAATGTGTTGTTATACAATTTTTGCGAGCGGGAAAAGAGCGTTCTGGAGAATATAGGCGAACAGCAGAAGACGGAGTCTAAGGTCAATACCAATAGGTTCAAATATCAGGAACTTCAAATAGAACATTTGACCAACGATCTGCAGGATGCCCAAGCCCAAATCAAAGACCAGAAAGAGGCGCTGGCCAGCCAGAAGGATGCTTTGCTTCAGGAAGTGGAAAGAAGGCAGCAAATTGAGACTGAAGGCAAGAATGTCCAGAGTTCCCTGGTTGATATCAAGGCGGAAACAGATGCCATTAAGCAAAGCATGAAGGGTTGGCAGAAGGATTATGTCACTGTTTTGGCCAAGCTCGAGAAGAAGATGGAAGATTCCCAATCCGAGACAAAGGGCTTGGAAGAGAATCTGGCCGCATTGAATATCCCTGAGCTTAAAGAGGATATCAATTCCCTGAAGACAGAGATTGAAAAGAGTAACCCACCGGTAGATAATAGCTTAACCGCCACGACCCCTGCGACCCCTGACCAAAAGACGGGAAGTCCAGATGCGGGGACGCAGCAGTAACGAGGACAAGCGAGATGAAAATAATTCCTAACGATTTTCAGGTGACCGAAGGAAAGACGGTTGATCTTAAAAAGCGCGCGACCCTGATCAAGCCATTTTATAAGTCCAAAGACCAGTACAAAGAGATCCTGTGTCAACATATAGAGGAGTTAAGCAGCCTGCAAAATATCCTTTATGCGGATGACCGGTATGCCTTATTGCTGATTTTTCAGGCCATGGATGCGGCGGGTAAGGATGGGGCCATCAAACATGTGATGTCAGGCGTCAACCCCCAAGGCTGCCAGGTGTTTAGTTATAAGCATCCCAGCCCGCAAGAGCTGGACCACGATTTCTTATGGCGGACAACCAGGGACTTGCCGCAACGCGGCAGGATCGGTATTTTCAACCGTTCCTATTATGAGGAAGTATTGATTGTCCGCGTACATCCTGAAATCCTTCAAGGAGAGCAGATACCGAAACCTTTGCTAAGTTCCAAGAATATCTGGGAAGAGCGTTTTCGTTCCATCAGGGATTTGGAAAAGCATCTTTATTGTAATGGGACCCGTGTCATCAAGTTTTTCCTGCATCTATCCAAAGAGGAACAGCGGCAACGGTTCCTTAACCGTTTGGATGATCCCTCCAAGAATTGGAAAATCACCCCGGATGATATCAAGGAGAGAAAATTCTGGAAAGATTACATGAGGGCCTATGAGGCCTGTCTGGGGGCCACCAGCACGGCCAAAGCCCCCTGGTACATCGTGCCTGCCGATGATAAGGAAAACGCGCATTTGATCATCTCGCAGACCATTGTAGATACCCTAAAGG
>CAZKUL010000125.1:1920-7635 GCA_964555945.1 uncultured Planctomycetales bacterium | reverse complement strand
CGTGCGCATGAAGTACCATCAAGGATTATCCTATGAGAAGATCAGACAATTTTTAAGCGGAATCGGGTGCCACCCACCGTAACCCGAATTCCTACACCAATTCTTTTTTTGTCCTTGGATTCTTTTCGATCAAATTCTGACCAGCGACACCTTCAATTATTTTAATAAAAATTCTCATCTCCCAACGGACTTCCAATTTCCTGATTGATTCACAATATCCTCGCCATCCTTCTCGAAAGTTGATCATCCTGAAGAACTAATTCGGGTTACGGTGGGTGGCCCCAGATTCCGGGATGGGACCCAAGGTATTTATTAAAAAGGCCAATAGAATAAAAATAGAAATTGGGGCATTTCTCATCTTACTTAAGTATGGAATATATTTAAATAAAAAACAAGCTGGAAAGGGCTATTTCAGGTATTTTTCGAGCTGGGCGATCAATTCTTGGGTTTGGGTGAGATCAGCGCGCATTTGTGCGGCGTCACGGTTGGCAGAGGCAAAGCAGACCAGATCGGCTTGTTCCAGCAAGATTTGGATTTGGCCAATCTGGGTTTTATCGACATTAGCTGATTTTAAATGATTGACGATTTCCGGTATGCTTAATGCAGGTGAAGATTCATGCCACTTATTGGCCAGATAATCACGCAGGACTTTAGACACAAGCGCATAAAAATCTTTAGTCCTGCCTCCTGAAATATACTCCTCTGCCGGAAGCAATGCCTGCCTGGCCTCCCTGACAGCCTTGAGCCTGCGCGCGAAGGCAGGATCATGTTCAAGCCTCTTCTGAAAACGACGCCATAGAAAATAAGAAAGCCCGGCGATAAAGACGATACACACGGAAACCCAAAACCAAAGCGAAGCGGAAAGCTTCCTTAGGATTTTGCAGAGATCATTGAACATTTCTCCAAATGAAAATTGGGTCGCTGGCAAGGCTGAGGCCCGGCTGATATCAGAAAATCCCATCGCCTTAAATTCCTGGTCCGGGCTCGGTGCTGAGACGTGGATTGGAAAAGGACCCTGCGTTATAGTCTTATATTCCCTCCTTGAGGGATCAAAATAGGAAAAACTTAAAAAAGGGACTTCACTGACTGTCGCGGAAGTTGGGATAATGACCTCCTCTGCCGTCTTCTCATCGCCCGTATCCTTGACCTTGGGCTCATAGGACTTAAAACCCCCGGCATTAAAGGGCGGCATTTTAAAATCCTTGAAATTACCGTTACCTTTGATATCCATCTTCAATGTCAATGGGTCGCCTGCCTTGACTTGTAAAGGTGAAACATTGGCTTGGAAATCAAACTGCCCAATGGCACCTGAAAAATCATTAGGTCGCCCTTCGCTTGGAAGCGCAGAGACATGCAAATGAATAGGCTCTGCATTGACCGTCACAGGGCGGGTGGCATAGGAATCAAAGAAATTATTAAAAACATCCGCCCCAAAAAAGCTGCCATCCTGGCTAAATGGATTATTCTGGCCGGTTTTATAGATGATGTTTCCTTGAATCTGAACCGGCCCCAGGGACAAGTCTCCTAAATGATTGGGATAGACACTGGTCTTGAATACCACCGTGTCATATTTAACTCCGTTAAGGACATCGGACGTTTGTTCAGGTTTTTTAAAATCATCAACCAGGAACCCTGTTTTGTCAAACTGGGGGTATTGAATATCACGAACAGGGACTCCATTGACCAAAAGTTTAATCGTCACAGGCACACGTTCATCCAAATAAACATCAGTCTTGTCCACAGAGACCGTCATTAAGACCTTATCCTTGAGACTCTCGGTCGTCGGCACGTTTTGATCAGAGGGCTGTCCTGAAGGCTGGGCTGGGGAAGGATTCTGCGCTACGTCCACATCAATGGGTTTGGTCGCGTAGGTTTGTCCGTCGATAGTGGCCGTAATGGACGGTATCTGAAAATGACCGATCTTGTTTGGAAACAAATTATAGATAAAAGACCGCTCGCTGTGATAATCCCCATTAACAATGGATACCCTGGTCGAAGGCCCCAAGTATTTAGCGGAAAAGCCGTCAAGCACCGGCAAGCTGACTGGATCCAAATTTTCATTGACGCCGGTAATGGTCAATGTCAATTGCAGGGCCTCATCCAGAGAAACATGCGGAGAATTGACCGTTGCCTCAAAGGTTATCGGGTCAGCCTTGACCAGGCTGGTAGTGGCCATCATTATAATAGAAAATAAAATCAACGTCTTCATTTGAACTCCCCTATCCCATTGCTGTCCAATTACCAATCTTTAAGCACCGGCTTGTCATCAATTTTCTTAGGTACGTAACTTAACAGCTTTTTAGGCTCTTCATTATCCTGGTAGTCTTCCAATAAATTTTCAGCCTGCTTGCGGTCGAGCTCTTTTTGATATTCTTCGGCAGATTCTTGGACATTCTTTCCCTTTTTACCCTTTTTCCCTGCATGAGCTTCTTTACCCTGGGAAAGTAGTTTTTTATCAGCTTTTTTATCTACTTTAAGGTCTTGATTTTCCGATTGTTTTTGATTTTGTTGTTGAGCCGCATTTTGTTGATTCGACTTCTGCTGCTGAGTTTGCTTTTGATTTTGCTGCTGGTTTTGCTGTTGTTCTGCACCCTGTTTATTTTGATCATTTGACTTATTGTTCTTGGATTGACCATTACCAATCCCATTTTTTCTTTCCTGCTTCTTTAATTGCTTTAAAATTTCCTTTTGTTTAGCAACAAAATTCGTATTAACTAAAGCGTCCTTATTCTTAGGATCATCATGTGCTGACATTTTGTAATATTGCAAAGCCTTGTCAAGAAGCTTAATGGAATCATCGATATTACTCTCAACCTTTCGCATCCCTTGTTTATAAAAATCATTACCTAAATTATACTCCGCCTTGCTTCTAATGTGAATATTTTTATCCTTAGTAGCCTTGTCTAAAAACCCTTGGGCTTCATCATAATCCCCACTTTTGTATAATGCCGTGCCCAAATTATAATTAATTATAGGAGAGCTCTCATCTTGACTCAAAGCTTGTTGATAGCCTTTAATTGAATCATCAAACTTGCCCCTCTTGTATAAATCATTGGCCTTGTTGACGTCGCTGGCAACAGAGGCGAACGATCTTGTGGTGATGAGAAGCATCATGAGTAAAAAGGAATACAAGGATATGTTTTTTCTAAGGCCTCGCATATTTTTTCCTATTTAAAAATAAAACTTCAGCCAATAAGAAAACAAACGCCAGGGTGAGCGGCCACTGGAAGCGCTCATCATACAGCTTGGCCATTTTAGCCTCAGTATCGTGTTTCTTTAATTTAGACAACTGGGTGTCATAGAGATAATCCAAGCCGAATTGCGCAGCCCCGCTACGGATATAAGCGCCCCCTGTGACATAAGCTATTTGCTGCAACAAATTTTCATTCAAGTGTGACTTGACCACATTTCCATCGGCATCTTTCAAAAACTCCGGCTGACCATCAGGGCCGGGCACCTGGATTAAATCCCCTTCCCGGGTACCAACGCCCACGGTATAGATGCGAATGCCCTTCTCCTTGGCGCGACGGGCCGCTTGCAGGGCATCACCTTCCTCATCTTCGCCATCCGTCACTAAAACAACAGCTTTATCGGAATCCGCCATACCTTGATACGCTTTGATGCTCTCCTCGATGGCGGCGGATATGTCAGTACCGCCTCGAGGAATGGAATCCGTGCCCAAGTCGTCCAAGGCCAATAAAAATCCGTTATAATCATAGGTAAAGGGGCACATGATCATGGCATCTCCGGCAAAAGCAATCAGGCCGATATGGTCGGCGCCATTTAATTTCATGACCAAATCACGGATCGCCAGCTTAGTCCTCTCCAGGCGTGAAGGCAGGACATCCCTGGTCATCATGCTTTTCGACACATCAATGGCAACCATGATATCCAGGCCATGGCGTTTGACGGCATGGATGTTAAAACCCCACTGAGGGCGACTTAAGGCCGCCACCATCAATATAAAACTAAGCATCACCACCACGGCCTTTAAACGGTAATGGTGCTTGCTAAACCCCTGGGCCAGTTCACCATGCAAATGCTCTTGCATAAAAAGAGCTGTCTTTTGGCAGCGGTACACATAAAAAAAATGCATGCCGCCGGCTAACAGGGGCAGCAACCAAAGAAAATGCCAGGCTTGGGGATTGGCGAAGATCATGGGATTTTCAAGAACACCGTATTGGTTAAGATGATTTCCAGCGCCAGTAAGACCAGGGCTGCGTCCACATAATACCAAAACAAGGGATCATATTGCCTGAAACCCTTTTCCTGAATTTTAGTTTTTTCGAGCTTATCAATTTGGTCATAAATATGCTGCAAGGACTCGGTGTCTGCCGCCCGAAAATATTCCCCACCGGTCATCATGGCTATCTTTTTAAGCGTGCCTTCATCCAAATCGAACTGCGCTTCCTCGTAATGTTTGTTGCCAAACTCATCTGTCACCGGGAATGGTACGATGCCTGTCGTGCCGGCGCCGATGGTATAAATCTTGATCCCTAAGGCACGGGCCATCTTGGCCGCATCCAGGGGTTGGATATTGCCGGAATTATTGACCCCGTCTGTCAAAAGCACAATGATCTTTGTCTTGGCCTTGCTCTTTTTTAAACGCAATAAAGAAGTGGCTATTCCCGAACCAATGGCCGTGGCATCCTCAATGACACCCACACGGACTTGCCGCAAATTTTCCAGCAACCATTGATGGTCGCTCGTCAGCGGGCATACGGTGTAGGCTTGGGAACCAAAGACAATCAATCCCAGGCGGTCAAATTTGCGTTCCCCTATAAATTGCTCAACCGTTTGCTTGATAATGTCCAAACGGCTGATCCGGTGGCCATCGACAACATAGTCCTCCGCGGACATGCTCCCGGAGACATCCAGGGCCAAGACGATATCAATGCCTTCACTGGTCAATTTGGATTCAGCCAATAGTTTACGGGGGCCAGCCAGGGCTATCAGCAATAAAACTAACACCCCAACCCTTAAAAGCCACGGCAGAAAACTCCAACGTACCCGCCAGGTGGCCTCCAAACCCTTCATCCAGGACAATGAAGAAAACCTAAAAGATGTCTCTTCACGGCGTGTGTAAAGATACCAGAAGACACCCAAAAGCACCGGGATAAGAAGAAGGACCAATGGAGTTTTAAATTCTTCCATAAAATTCATATTTTTGTTTCATCGATGAGTTTACGGGCGTAATCAAAATTCTTTAATGCCTCATTGACTGTCGGGGCATACTTGGCGAACTTAACCATGTCGCAGGAATTTAGAAAATCTTTTAAAGCGGCATTTTGACTTTCATTCAGATGGCCGGTAACGCCTAAAGAATACAAAAATTCCTCGGTAGTCATATGGGGCGCATGAATGTTAAAACGTCTTTCCATATAATAACGGGCGATGTCCGCCACTCTGGAGAAAAACTCCTTGAAGAACCCTTTGTCCAACAAATTTTCCCGGCGCAAGTCTTCCAGCTGTTGATAGGCCACCTCCCAGGCAGGCAATTGAGGGGCCGGTGGCGGCAACGGCAACGTTTTATTGCGTTGGTAGCGAAGAAAAAAATAAATACCCGCAACAGATAGGATCAAACCTAACAAAAGCCACAACAACCACCAGAAGTCAGGCAAATTAACAGGAGGCTTTACATCTTTAATATCGTTCATACTATAATTCCCGTAGAGACGCCATTTATGGCGTCTCATATCGATGGCGTCTCTTATG
>CAZKUL010000125.1:0-1820 GCA_964555945.1 uncultured Planctomycetales bacterium | reverse complement strand
CGGTCCTTCATCTCGCCAACCGATGGCGTCTCTGGGCGAAAAAGCTGACCAACGCTTTGGTGTAGGGAACATCTGTGGAGATGTCAATATGGTCAATACCGATCATATCGAATAAACGGCTGCGGTTTTTAACGAGATTGAGCGCCTTTTCATGATAGTGCTGACGAAGCTTTTCATTCGAGGTATCAATGACCATCCTTGCACCTGTTTCCGCGTCCATGACTTCTACCAAGCCACAATCCGGTAAATCAATTTCTCGTGGATCGCTCAGTGTTATCGCGATCAAATCATGGTGTTGATTAGCAATCCGGATGGATTTGCGCATGAGCGTATAATCCCCATCGGCATCCAAAAAATCTGAAATAATAAAGACCGTTGATTTACGTCGAAGGACCTGGCCCAAGAATTCCAGCACCTTAGGCAGATCAGTGCTTTGGGCCCGGGGTTTAAAATATAAAATCTCCCGGATGACCCTCAGCACATGGCTTTTGCCCTTTTTAGGCGGAATATAAAGTTCAGGCTCATCGGTGAACATCACTAATCCAACCTTGTCATTATTACGGATGGCGGCGAAGGCCAGGACAGCCGCAATCTCCGCGGCCAGTTTATTTTTCATTTGATTCGTGGAGGCAAAATGGACAGACGCCGAAGCATCAACCAAAATCATGACGGTCAACTCGCGTTCTTCCACATATTTCTTAATATGGGCAAACCCCGTGCGCGCTGTGACATTCCAATCTATGGTCCGGATATCGTCTCCCGGCTGATATTCCCGCACTTCATCAAATTCCATGCCTCTGCCTTTAAAGACGCTATGGTACGCCCCTGCAAACACGTCCGTCACCAGGCGGTTGGTGGTAATATCAATGCGCAAAATTTTCTCAAGAACATCTTTAGGAATCATACCTTATCTCAACATTGACCTAATCTACTTTCCCAAGATCTTGTAATTCTCCAAATTTATGAACCGTGCGTTGGGCGGATGTCTCACGGCATAAATCTACTCCTGATATTCTATCATTAACATTGATGTGGAGCCCGCCGCAAGTATAGGATACAGGGCTAAAGGCCTTTGCACTGTATATGGGAAACCTGTGCGCATCCACTTTTACCGAATGAATGACACAGGAAGTGCCCCCGGGAACATAAGCCTCGATATCGTATCTAAAGTTGGGGCTTTGATAAAGTTTCTCCAAAAAAGGCGCGTTATTCCCATCCATCATCATCCGGGAACACATATTGCAATCTTTTGATGTTTCGATGCAAGCATCCAAATTATTCGCAACGGTACTTATTTTGATGCTGGCTTCCTCCAGATCCAGAATTCTTCGCCATTCAGAGAACATCGAGAAATTAAAGAATGCCATGAATCCTAAAATAAACAAAACCATAAGGACATAAATAAACAAGGCTATAAAGAAACCTTGAACCGAGATAAAACCCTTACCGGACCTAAAGATTTTCTTAGTCATTAAGGCACTTCCACTTGGTCCAATATGCGCTTTACTAAATCTTCGGATGTCATCCCTTCGGCCTCCGCTTCATAGCTGGGGATAACCCGATGCCGTAAAACATCCATACCGATGCTCTTGACATCTTGAGGCGTAACAAAGCCGCGTCCTTGAATAAACGCGTGGGCACGGGCCGCGAGGGCCAGATTAATTGTAGCCCGCGGGCTGGCTCCGTAAAGGATCAACCCTTTAAGATCATTAAGTTTATACTCTTCAGGGTTACGGGTCGCTTCCACCATCTGCACAATATAACTCTCTATCTTCTCATCCATATAGATTTGATCGACCACCCCCCGCAGGCGAATAATG
>CAZKUL010000124.1:0-7808 GCA_964555945.1 uncultured Planctomycetales bacterium | reverse complement strand
TTAAGCCATAAAAAGTTATATGTCCAAATACAACAATATTATACGACATTTTAAAGGCAAATGCCTTTTGGTCATTGGGGATGTGGTCTTAGACCAATATATCAAAGGGAGCGTGTCGCGTATCTCTCCTGAGGCGCCAGTACCTATAGTGCTTCAAGAAGAGTCTTTTTATACACCAGGAGGCGCTGCTAATGTGGCTAATAATCTGGCCAGTTTAGGAGCAGAAGTGACCTTGGTGAGCAAAATTGGTGATGATATTGAAGGCAGCATTCTTAAAGGAGAACTTCACAAACGCCATATCCACACCAAGGGACTTTTTATAGACAATACGATTGATACTATTTTTAAAACACGGATCATTGCCCAGCATCAGCAGATTGTCCGTTTAGACAGAGAAAGGCCAAATAAGGGAGGCTTGGATCTTGTCAAGGAAGGCGAGATTTTGCCCTATTTGCGACGTCACATGAAGGATTTTCAGGCTGTCATTATTTCTGATTATGGCAAAGGGTTGATTGATCAAAAACTTTTAGCACCGATCCATGAACTTATGCTTAAGACTAAGATACCGGTAGTGGTAGATCCAAAATTGGAGGATTTGCGTGAGTACGGCCAGGTCAGCTGCATTACGCCAAATAAAAAGGAGGCAGAAACAGCTCTTAAAAGTATTGCCGAAGAGACCCGAAAGGCTTTTGGGATCCGCTCAACGAGGCTTGATCATAAAGATGATATTGAAGCCAATGGCGCGGGCCTTTTGAATTTCCTAGGCATTGATTCGCTTTTGATCACCCTGGGCGAACAGGGCATGTATCTCTTTGAGCATGGCAAAAAGCCTTTTCCTATACCGACCACGGCGCGCCAGGTATTTGACGTCTCTGGTGCTGGTGATACGGTGATTTCCGTCTTTTCTTTGTGTTTAGCCGCCGGGGCCAGCAAATCTCAAGCAGCCCAGATCGCCAATTACGCGGCCGGCATTGTTATTGGAAAAATGGGGGCGGTGGCGGTTGAATTAGGTGAATTAAAACAAGCGATTGGGGTAAGGTAATGAAGACTGTTGGGGTCATTCCCGCACGCTTTGGCTCCACTCGTTTTCCTGGCAAGCCTTTGGCCTCCATTGTTGGCAAGCCCATGGTCCAGCATGTCTGGGAAAGGGCCATTCAATGTCAGGACCTAGATGAGGTCATTATTGCCTGTGATCATCCTGAGATTCTCAAGGCTGCTTTGGATTTTAAAGCGAAGGCCATCATGACTGATCCCCTGCATCCATCAGGGTCTGATCGTATTGCGGAAGCAGTCAAGGACCTGGATGTAGATATAGTCATCAATATTCAAGGGGATGAGCCTTTCATTGATCCTAAAACGATTGATGCCTTATCTGTTCTTTTAAAGCAGGACAAAGGACTCTTAATGGGCACCGTGATCAAGCCCATTGTAGATCAGGCAGACATGCTCAATCCTCACATCGTTAAATGTGTCATTGATAGCGAGGGATATGCCTTATATTTTTCCCGGGCCCCTATCCCATACCATCGTGATACAAAAGCGTCTGGCACTCTGGGGTTTAAGCATCTTGGTCTTTATGCGTATACTAAAAATTTTCTTATGGAATTTACCCGTTGGCGCAAGGGAATATTGGAATCTATCGAATCCCTAGAGCAGTTACGGGCCCTGGAACATGGCATTAAAATAAAAACAACCATAACCGATACTGAGTCCCTTGCGGTAGATACGCCGCAAGATTTAGAGAAGGCCATCCAATGGTACGCGCAGTCAAAATTAACGACAAAGTGATCTTTGGGGACAATAAGCCCCTGGTCCTCATTGCCGGGCCCTGTGTGATTGAGTCCGCCCAAACGACATTAAAGATTGCCGAGGCTATCAAAAAAATAACCTCTAAACTTAAAATTCCTTTTGTTTTTAAAGCCAGCTATGATAAAGCCAACCGCAGCTCGATCCATTCTTTTCGGGGGCCGGGACTTTATGAGGGACTTAAAATCCTCTCCCAGGTCAAAACCAAACTAGGGGTCCCGATTTTATCCGATGTGCATGACATCTCCCAGGCACAGATGGCTGGTGAAATTTTAGATATTATCCAGATCCCAGCATTCTTATGCCGTCAAACGGATTTGATTATGGCTGCCGCCAAAACAGGAAAAGCGGTGAACGTCAAAAAAGGTCAATTTATGGCGCCATGGGATATCAGCGGCATTGTCAAGAAAATGCAGGAAGCCGGCAATCATAATTTGCTTTTGACTGAGCGGGGAGTGTCTTTTGGATATAATAATTTGGTTTCTGATTTCCGGTCTTTGCCCATTATGCGTTCCTCAGGTTATCCTGTTGTTTTTGATGCCACCCACAGCGTGCAGAAACCAGGAGGTTTAGGAACATCCTCCGGCGGAGAGAGTCAGTATATCCCTCTGTTGGCCCGCTGTGCGGTCGCGGCAGGGGTGGATGCCATTTTTTTAGAAACGCATCCGAATCCAGCTCGTGCCCTTTCTGATGGCCCCAATAGTCTGCCATTAAAAAATTTAGAAAATCTACTTAAGGAATTAATCGCCATTGATCGTCTAGGGACTAAAAGTAAAAATGCTTAAACGTGCCAAAGAAGTCTTAACCATAGAAGCCCAGGCCATTGGCCTCTTGATGCGCCGGCTGGACCATCATTTTGAGGCAACGGTTGAGACCATTGCCAAATGCAACGGCCGTGTGATCGTGTGCGGCATGGGTAAAACCGGCATCGTAGGCCGCAAGATAGCGGCAACGTTGTCGTCTACCGGGAGCCCAAGCATTTTTTTGCATAGTGCCGAGGCTGTGCATGGCGATTTAGGTCAGGTCACCTCAAGGGATGTCGTCATCATTATTTCACAAAGCGGGGAGACAGAAGAGACGGTCCGTCTTTTGCCCCTGGTCAGAAAAATCGGGGCCAAAATCATTGTCATGACCGGTTCTCCTAAATCGACCGTGGCCCGTCACGGAGATTTGGTATTAAATATCGGCGTCAAAGCCGAAGGATGTCCCTTGGGATTGGCCCCAATGGCATCAACAACCGTGACCATGGCCCTGGGTGATGCCTTGGCTGCTTGTTTGATTGATCGCAAAAAATTCAAAAAAGAAGACTTTGCCCTCTATCACCCCGGCGGAAGTTTGGGCAGGAGGCTTTTGTTAAAAGTCGAAGACATTATGCGTAAAGATAGTCTTTTTGCCAGAGTCCCGGCCAGCGCCTGTGTCAAAGATGTCCTATGGTCTATCACCAAGGCCCGTTGCGGTTGCGCCTGTGTGGTGGATGGAAAACATAAGCTGTTAGGTATTTTTACGGACGGTGATCTACGCCGGCATCTTGAAGAGGATCCGGCTGTTTTAACACGCAAGGTCTCGGAGGTGATGACTAAGAATCCATCATCCATTGGCCAAGAAAAATTAGCCGCCCAAGCGTTTGATATGCTTAAAAGCAGGAAAATTGACGAATTGCCTGTCGTTGACCGTTTAGGACGTGTGGTAGGGCTTCTGGATGTTCAGGACTTGCTGAAGGCTGGGTTGGTTTAATGAAGGATGCCTTAAAAAGAATTAAAGTTTTTGCCATGGATGTTGATGGTGTTTTGACGGATGGGCGCATTATTATTGACAGCCAGGGTGTTGAAACAAAGGATTTTGATGTTCAGGATGGATTCGGCATTGTATTTTTAAATAAGTGCGGGATCAAGACGGCCATTATATCAGCCAGGGCATCCGGAGTGGTTGCCTATCGGACCAAAGATTTAAAAATAGACAAAGCTTACGTGGGCGTGTACCCTAAACTGAGTGCATATGAAGACATGCTGCGAGAATTTAAGGTCAGTGATGAAGAAGTCTGTTTTATCGGTGACGATGTCGCGGATTTGACTATCATGCGGCGTTGCGGGATAGCGATCGCCGTTGCCAATGCCGTATTTGAAGTCAAACAAATCTCGGATTATGTAACCACCAAACAGGGCGGACGCGGGGCCGTGCGCGAGGCCATTGAATTGATTTTAAAAGCACAGGGACACTGGAGCCCTCAACTTTATGAACATTAAAATTCTTTTTTGCTTGGGAGTCTTTGCATTGTGTTCTATAGTGTGCCGCGCTGATGAAACAACAGAACCCAGCCCATCGACGGCCGCTGGACCTTCATCCCAACAATTGCAAGGTTTTAACCTTAACGGGTATAACAATAACGGGGAAAAGGCCTGGGACGTAAATGGTACCAAGGCGGATATTTCTGATCAGAACATTCAAATTACCAACGTGGATGCCAATTATTATGGCAGCCAACAGGCGAATTTGACGGCAGATCATGGGACCATTGATAAAACCAATGGCAATGTGCATCTTCAAGATAATGTGGTGATCACCTCCAAGGACCGCGGCACCCAAATGACGACAAACACCTTGGACTGGAACCGCAATAAGGACTTGGTTTCGACACAAGACCCTGTCAAAATTGTGGATCCGCAAGCTGTCATTACAGGACAAGGAATGTCTGCCCATCCAAATTTGAGGAAGGCCAAGATTAATAAGCATGTCAAGGCCGTGGTTAATTCAGATAATGAGGATGACAATGGTAGTCAAATAATAACCGTTACATCCGATGGTCCCATGCAAATGAATCAGGCGACGATGTATGCGGTATTTAATGTGCATGTCATTGCGGTTGAAGCCTCCACGGGTCGTGAACTTCATTGCGATAAAATGGAAATATGGTTTAATCAAGCCACCAAGAAAATCAAAAAGGCCATCTGCACAGGCCATGTTAAAGCCATTCAGGGCCCCGATGTCAGCTTTGCTGATCAAATGATATACGACGGGGAGACTCAAATGTTGACCATGATCGGCCGTCCCAAAATTGTTTTTGATACCGGAAGCACTAAAGGTAATGGGATGTTTCAACCTCTAGGAAAATAAAGATGCGTTTATTAGAAGCTAAAAATTTGGTCAAAATCTATGGCGGCCGCCGTGTGGTGGATGGTCTGAGCATTACGGTGGGGCGTTCAGAGATTGTTGGGCTTCTGGGCCCTAACGGAGCGGGGAAGACCACCAGTTTTTATATGGTCGTCGGCATCATCTCGCCGGAAGCGGGACAGGTGATCTTCGACCAGGATGATATTACAAAGAAGCCCATCCATGAGCGTTGCCGGCTTGGCATGGGCTATTTGGCTCAAGAGAGTTCCATTTTTCGAAAACTTACTGTTGAGCAAAATATCATGGCGATTTTAGAAACGTTGAATATAAGCCCCGCTGAGCGTAAGCGCCGTCTGGAGTCATTGCTCGAAGAGCTTAACATTTCCCATTTGGCCAGGGCCAAGGCGTATACTCTTTCGGGAGGGGAACGCCGGCGCTTGGAAATCACCCGGGCCTTGGTGACCAATCCTTCATTCTTGCTATTGGATGAGCCGTTTTCGGGCATCGACCCCATTGTCGTGGCCGAGGCCCAGGAAATTATCAAGGACCTCAAAAAAAAGGGCTTGGGTATTTTATTGACAGATCATAATGTCCGTGAGACGCTGTCTATCACTGACCGGGCCTATCTGGTGGCTGACGGCCGCGTTCTTATATCAGGCACAGCCCAGGATCTGATCAACGACCCAAAAGCCCGGAAGATTTATTTGGGTGAAAAGTTTACCATGTAGTACTACAGCCTCCCCGGGGACATTTTCCCCCGCCCAAGCGGGGGTACGTGTCTCCAAGCAGGTTGCGAGCACCTGCGAGTGTCCGGCATGAGGACCCAAGCAATTAAACGCTTGAATTCGAAAGCGACCCAGAGGAACAAACCTAACGATGTCGAGATGAAAGGGAACCAAATGAAAGTCGAAGTTAAGAAAGTAGATGCCTTAAAACGTGAAATGAGATTTGAAATCCCTCGTGAGACAGTCACTGAGACAATGGATGCTGTTTATAATGAGATCGGTAAACATGCCAAGGTCAAAGGTTTTCGCCCGGGCAAGGTCCCGCGACACATTTTAATCACTTCCCATGGCCAATTAGCCAAGGATGAGACCATCAAGAAAATCATCCCCAAGGCTTATCATGATGGCGTGCATCAGCAGCAGTTAAATCCCATCGATATGCCGGAAATTACCGAGGTGGCCCTCAAGGACGGTGTTTTGACATTCACCGCCACCCTCGACATTCGGCCTGAGGTTGAAATCAAGAAATATAAAGGCATCAACGTCGAGCGAAAGAAAAGCGAGGTCACAGAGGATGAAGTCCAGAAGACATTGGAATTCTTCAAAAAGGGGAGGGGTGACCAGGAAGTCGTTGTGGACGATCAATTTGCCAAGGGCATGGGCTTTCCCAGTCTAGAAGAATTTAAAACGGCCCTCAAGCGCCAGCTGGAATTTGACAAGGACCGCAACAATCGTGCCGATATCGAAAATCAAATAGTTGAAGAATTGCTTAAAAATGCTAAACTGATCGTTCCGCAGTCACTGGTCAAGCGCCAGTTGTATCACCGCCTCAATGAAGCGTTAAAGCGGCTAAAATCTCAAGGTTTAAACGACGAAGAGCTTAAAAAGAAGCAAGAAGAATTGAACGTACAACTTGAGCCTGTCGTAGAAAGAGAAGTCAAGATCTATCTGATATTGGAAGAAATTGGAAAACTTGAAAACATCACTGTCAGTGATCAAAACGAGAGTTTGCCAGGCAAGGTCATGGAGCTTTTATTAAAGGAAGCTAAATGGACAGATAGTGCCAAGTAAATCTGGGGACCGGTAGTCTAAGAAGGAGCGTATACTATGGAAAAGTCGCAAATATTAGTGCCGATGGTGGTTGAAAAAACGAGCCATGGGGAGCGTGCGTATGACATTTATTCAAGGCTTCTCAAAGAGCGTATTGTTTTTTTAGGGACTGGGGTCGATGATCATGTGGCCAATTTGATCATTGCCCAGCTTTTGTTTTTGCAGTCAGAGGACAAGGAAAAGGATATTTTCCTTTACATTAATTCTCCCGGCGGTTCCGTCACTGCGGGGCTTGCTATTTATGATACGATCCAATATGTTAAACCTGATGTGGTGACCTGTTGTATCGGTCAAGCGGCAAGCATGGGGGCTGTCTTATTGACCGCCGGGGCCAAGGGCAAGCGCTATGCCCTGCCCAACGCCCGTATCATGATCCACCAGCCTTGGGGCGGCACCCAGGGAACGGCCAGTGATATCCACATCCAGGCCCAGGAAATATTACGCATGAAAGATGAACTTAATAAGATCCTGGCCAAACACACCGGCCAGCCTTTAGAAAAGATCGTCCGAGACACTGACCGTGATTTCTTTATGTCCGCTCAAGAATCAAAGGAATACGGCCTGGTCGATGGCGTCATAGCCCATTTTGGTGAAGCTTCCAAGTGACAATAAATTTATAAAAAAGGATGTGTACCCATGAAACGCAATCTGTTGTTGACCCCGGGTCCGACTCAAGTGCCGCCTCAGCTCTGCGAGGCCTTAGGCCGGCCCATCATCCATCACCGCACGCCTCAATTTCAAGATAATATCAAACAGGTGGTGGAAGGTTTGAAGGAAGTTTTTCAAACTAAAAATGATATTTACATTTTGACCTCTTCAGGCTCCGGGGGTATGGAAGCGGCGGTCGTTAATTTACTCTCACCCGGTGATAAAGCCATTGCCGTTGATGCTGGGAAATTCGGTGAGCGCTGGGTGGAGCTATGTGAAACATATAAGGCCAAAACCATAGTTCATAAAGTCCAATGGGGTAAGGCGCCTACGGCCAAAGAAATCAAAGCTCTGCTGGATGCGAACCCGGATACAAAAGCCGTCTTCATTACCTTGGCGGAAACATCAACA
>CAZKUL010000123.1:0-8254 GCA_964555945.1 uncultured Planctomycetales bacterium | reverse complement strand
CCGCCCTACGCCTAACCGTCCGTTTACCCAATTTTATTTTACTGAAACGGGCGAACCGCTTTCTAAACAAACAAAGGCAAATAATCCCTTACTTGGAATTTATAATGGCATAGGCGTCTATCTTTTATATAATGGAATCCTTAAGGATGAATCATCTGATGGTGGGAATGTGCTCACATCAGGTGTTTTATCAAATTTACCAAGGCATGAAGGACCAAAAGTCATTTACGGTACTGCCTGTCGTCTTGCAGCGAGCATGGGAAGAATAATGCGCGATAAGCTTTTTTATAATGGATGTTTTGCGCATGTATTTACCCGTGCTATTGAAAAAAGGAAAATATTCAATGATCCTGGAGATTTTGAGTTCTTTAGAAATAAGATGGCTGAAGTCAGAAAGGACTATGGTTTTGAAATATATCATTATTGTCTGATGCAGACGCATGTCCACTTGGTTGTAAGGATAGGGGAGGTCAAGAAATTCTCGGAAGGGATAAAGGTCCTTAAGCATGCTTATGCGCACAAATATAATAAGGCCTCTAAGAGGTTTGGGGCAGTATGGCGAGATCGTTATAGGGCAAAGTTAATTGAAGATGAACGGTACATGCTGGCATGTGGCAGATATGTAGAAAATAATCCCGTTGAAGCTGGAATAGTTGTAAAAGGAACTGATTGGCTCTATAGCTCAAGCCGTCATTATGAATTAGGAATCAAAGACCCAATAATTGATAGTTATGTCATAGAGAAAGAAGCTGATGAATCGTTAATACAAATTGGATCTAGCGAATTTGAGAAGAGTGAAGCCATTGGGTCTGAATTATTTCAATATCAGATTTGGAAAAAATTGAAGAAGTAATATGCCTGTCACCAAAAAGTGCCTGGCACTTTCTACTTTCTATCTTTCTATCTTTCTATGGCACTTTCTAATGTTGCAGATTACTTTCAAATTAGTTCTAGTGCTTGTGAGGATATTGGGCAAAATACTATAAGGGTCGATATTTAGAAAAATCATGGTGCCAGGTCATTTTTCTGGAAGGTCTTACAGGGAGGTAGCAATGTCAGCAGAAATTACGAAGATAGCAGTTTTCAAAGTAAGAAACATTCGTCGTGTCTTGGTTAATGACGTGTGGTGGTTTTCAGTTGTTGATATAGTGGCTGTCCTTACTGATAGCGATAATCCACGGGATTACTGGTATAAAATGAAGGTGCGGGAAACGGAAGAAGCTAAGGTTGAGTTGTCGACATTTTGTCGACAACTGAAATTGGAGGCTACTGACGGCAAGAAATATACGACTGATTGTGCTAATGCCGAAGGGGTTTTCCGTATCATTCAATCAATACCATCTCCAAAGGCCGAACCATTTAAGCGTTGGCTGGCTCGTATCGGCAAAGAGCGTTTGGACGAAATTGAGAACCCAGAACTTAGTATGCAGAGAACCAAAGAACTCTATGAGAAGAAAGGCTATCCCAAAGAATGGATAGATAAGAGGCTTCGTGGTATAGCCATCCGTCAGAAATTGACTGACGAATGGGATGGTCGTGGTGCTGGTACTGACCAAGACTATGCCATACTGATTAATGAGATAATGCAGGGAGCCTTTGACCTAAAAGTAGACGAACATAAGAAGCAAAAAGGTCTAAAAAGAGAAAACCTTCGTGACCACATGACTGATTTAGAACTCATTATCACTATGCTTGGAGAAGCGGCCACAACCCGGATAACAACAAACCGTGATTCACAAGGTGTTCCTGCTCTAAAGAAGGACGCTAAAGATGGTGGAGCCGTGACTGGAAGAACCAGAAAAGATATTGAACAGCAAATTGGTGAAAAGGTTGTCTCAAAAGAAAACTTCTTGTCATATAAAGCCAACAAATCATTGAAATAATCATCATCAGGAAGATGGCAAGATGGCAAGATGGTGCCAGGCACTTTTGAGCCTCATATATTAGGAATAGTTGAAAAAGCTCTAAGGTTGGAGTTTGCATGGGAAGAATAATGCGTGATAAGCTTTTTTATAATGGATGTTTTGCGCATGTCTTTACTCGTGCTATAGAAAAAAGAAAAATATTCAACGACCCAGGAGATTTTGAATTTTTCAGAAATAAGATGGCTGAAGTTAAAAAGGACTATGGTTTAAAAATATATCATTATTGTCTGATGGAGACGCATCTTTACTTGGTTGTCAGGATAGGGGAGGTCAAGAAATTCTCTGAAGGGATAAAGGTTCTTAAGCAAGCTTATGCGCACAAA
The DNA here is from genome assembly GCA_964555945.1 of uncultured Planctomycetales bacterium. Classification (GTDB taxonomy): domain Bacteria; phylum Omnitrophota; class Gorgyraeia; order Zapsychrales; family Fredricksoniimonadaceae; genus JABDGZ01. The sequence continues at coordinate 6,006 of CAZKUL010000123.1, read as the reverse complement.
TATAATAAGGCCTCGAAGAGGTTTGGGGCAGTATGGCGAGATCGCTATAGGGCCAAGTTAATTGAAGATGAGCGATATATGTTGACCTGTGGCAGATATGTAGAAAATAATCCTGTTGAAGCTGGAATAGTTGCAAAAGGAACTGATTGGCTCTATAGCTCAAGCCGTCATTATGAATTAGGAATAAAAGACCCAACAGTTGAAAGTTATGTTATAGAGTCAAAAGTGGATGAATCGTTAGTACAAATTGGATCTACCGAATTTGAGAAGAGTGAAGCTATTGGGTCAGAATTATTTCAGTATCAGATCTGGAAGAAGCTGAAGAAGTAATATGCCTGTCACCAAAAAGTGCCTGGCACTTTCTACTTTATAAATTAGATCTACCGAATTTGAGAAGAGTGAAGCCATTGGGTCAGAATTATTTCAATATCAGATTTGGAAGGAGCTAAAGAAATAATACGCCTGTCACCAAAAAGTGCCGGCACTTTCCGTGCTTTCTATTTTCCTCTCAGCAAATAGAGATAATTAGATTCTTTTAATTTTCAAATCCTTTTCAAAATATTTTTAATTTTCCTTCCCGTCGATTTTCCGTCGAAGTATAATTCAATCCATACTCATATTTTACGCTAAATTAACCCAATAAAAACGGAGGGGAAATGTTCTCAATGCGTATATTTGTCGTCGGTATTTGTGTTTTCATAGCAAATTTTTATGGCCAGAAGGCTTTTGCAGAGGGATCAGGCGGTTACGCCGTTGAGCTTCCTGATGCTCAAGCTGAGGCAGAGGGTTCTGCGTTTGTAGGTGAAGCTGACAATCCATCTGCAGTTTATTACAATCCTGCTGGTATAAATCAATTAAAGAGTCCAGAAGTTTCTGTGGGAGATGCGATTATTGCCCCTAGAGGAAAAATGACGCATAATGGAAATACCGTCCATGAACAAAATAACGAATATAACATACCTAATTTTTACGCGGTAGTTCCTGTTATCCCTAACAAGTTGAGTATTGGCGCAGGTGGGGGCTCGTATTGGGGGCTTGGTACAAATTGGGGGCCGGATAGTCCATTGAAATATGCCACTACCCAAGCAGCTATTAAGGATATTGATAATTCACTTGTAGCATCCTATCAGGTGACTGATCAATGGTCGTTAGCGGCCAGCGCGGACAATGATTATTCAAGAGCAGATGAGAGTTGGGCATATAAAAATGCCTCAGGTGGTACATCCTTTGGTCCAGATGGAAACATTGAGGTCAGGGGAGGAGATGATGCCTGGGGATATCGATTGGCGACAATGTTTAAAATCAATGATCAGAATCAGGTTGGTTTAATGTATCGAAGCCGTATAAATCATGATTATACGGGAAAAATAATTGTAAATGGTATAAGTCCAACATTTCAGAATCCAGCCGTTTTTAATTTTAGTGGGTCGACCTATATAACGAACATTGAAGAAAAGTCTGTTTTGCCTCAAAGCATAGTTTTAGGGTACAGTTTTAAGCCTACCAGTAAATGGACCATTAATACGGATATTGAATGGATGGATTGGTCTAGTACAAAACAATTAAGTCTTAGCTTTCCTAATGAAACTGATCCAAATCGTTTAGCATTTTTGAGCACAGGCAACCCAAGGCCAGAGAATTGGCATTCCGCATGGTCTGAATCCATTGGAACGCAATATGCAGTTACCGACCGTTTTCGTGTAAGATTAGGTTATTATCATCATGGAAGAGTTATTGCCAATGCTGATTTCAATCCTGTAATACCTGATAGTAACTCGAACGGCTACACTACCGGCTTCGGCTTTGATATTACAAAGCGTTTGACTCTTGATGTGGCTTATTCAGCCCTTGTCTATGATTCCCGCACTATTACCAATTCAGTAGGTTCAGCTTTTGCAGATGGAACGGCTGGTACTGTTGATGGAAAATATGAACAAATTGCAAATATTGGGTTAGTTAGTCTGACATATAAATTCTAATAGCTATTTTAAAATCTTCATTATGAAGATCATAAAAAGAAATCTTAGGCTTTTGAGAAGAGTAAATTTTAGATTATTGCGACTATTCTTATACTCGTTATTTCGTTTGTGGCTTAAGAAAGTACATAATATAAAAGGTTTGCCTCAAAAAGGGCCTTGCATCATTATATCTAATCATACCAGCTATATTGATTGGGTAATGCTTTCTGCCATTTATCGAGAAAAATATTTAGTATTCCTTGGTAATAAAGAACTTCGCAGAAGACCAATAGTTAGTTGGTTAATGAATTTAAATATTCTAGTTTATATAAATCTTGAAAAGCCTGGGTATTCCTATTTTCGAGAAATTATTAGAAGGTTGAAGGAAGGGTACATAGTTGTAATATATCCTGAAGGGACTCGTTCAAGGAATGGCAGAATGAATGAGCCTAAACTCGGTTTTGTTAAACTTGCTCTAATTACTGAGGTGCCTATATTTCCAGTCGGTTTTAAAGGGGCATATGAAATTCTACCACCTACCGTGAATTTGCCAAAATTGAGAAGATGTGAGATTTTTATAGGAAATGAAATCTTAATTACAAAGAGTAATTCCCTTTTTAAGGATATTTTTGATAAAGAACAAAATGTAAGAATGATATCTAAAGATTCTATGAAGGAGATAGCGTTTAGAATTATGAATGTAATCAGAAGCATGGTTGATCAAGAGTGGGATACAAATGTAAGGTGGATACCATCCGAAACGTATTTAAAACATCTTTCTGAATATTCTCGTGCTTCATCCTGCCCAAATAAATGAAAAGAATAGTTATATTTGATTTTGATAACGTAATTATTCGTGGACAATCCCAATTGTATTTAGTTAAGTATCTTTTTAAGCAGAAAAAGATTAAATTTTTTCTTGCGCTTCAAATTTATTTTTGGTTTTTTTTGAAGAAATTAGGATTGCATATTTCTCCAAGCAGAATTCGGAATATTGCGTATAAGACTTTTACGGGTTGGACCGTAGAATATTTTGATGATTTCTTCAGAAAATTTAAGATTGAAGTTGTTCAGAGATATTATATCTCGGGCACGCAACAGTTGATAAATAGTTATTTAGATAATCGAGACGAAGTTATAATTGTTTCAGCAACATTAAAAAAAATAGTTGAAAATTGTTTGCCTGATTTAAAAATAGAACACTGTATTGCTACAGAACTTGAAGTAATCGATAATCGATACACAGGGGCTGTGAAAGGTGTAGTGCCTTTTTCTTATGAGAAATGTTTAGTGATAAAAGAGTATCTCGAAAATAGGAAAAGTAGGTGGGGCTCTTGTGTAGCACTTACTGATGATTATTCAGATTTAGAATTGCTGAATCGTGTCGGCTTTCCGTTTATTATTAATCCTGACAATAAATTAAGAGAGATTGCGATTAAAAGAGGTTGGAAGATATATGATTTTTAATAAGCTAAATATTATTGAGAAGATCTATATTGTTGCTGCATTAATAACGGCATTAGAAAGTTATTTTTTAAGCTTCATTGTTTTTATAAAAAATCGATCAAATATTGTTAATATTAGCTATAGCTTAATGGGGATTTTTATCGGAACGTGGAGTCTTTTGTTATTTTTATGTCAATTATCTCCCACTAATCAAGCACTTACTCTTAATCGTTGGCTGCATTTTAATTCGATTTTTATAGCTATTTCTTTTTACTATTTTACTGTCAATTTATTAAAAATAAGAAAGTACAGATTGTTAATTTTTGGAATCGTTTGTGCACTTTTTCTTGGGTTTGTAAGTGTTTTTAGTGCAGAACTCGTTAAATCAATGGAGCCTAAGTTTGATTTTAGGTTATGGCCGACACCTGGTCCTTTATATCAGATCTATTTAATGTATTTTTCATTTTTTAGCTATTACTCTCTATTCTTGATCTATAAAAGTTACCTTTCAGCTGTTGGAAATAGACGGGTTCAGCTTCGATATATATTTATTGCACTATTTGTAGGTTTTGCTGGTGGGAGTACTAACTTTGCCTACTTTTATAACATACATATACCACCAATTGGAAATATCTTTGTATTTTCCTATGTTTTAATTTTGGCGTACGCAATTGTCAAATATCGCTTAATGGATATTAAAATTGTCATTACAAGAGCTTCTATCTTTGTGGTTGTTTATTCGTTCATTTTAGGCATCCCAATATGGTTAGGTTGGAGAATTCTAGGTAAGGGATTATGGCTGTTGCCAGTATCGATTATGGGTTTTTTTGCTACTTTAGGTCCATTTATTTATTTATTTATCCAAAAAAGAGCAGAAAATCGATTATTGCAAGAACAGAAACGCTATCAAGCGACTTTACGTCAAGCTTCAGCTGGTATGGGAAAGATCAAAGATTTAAAGAAATTATTGAGTATGATTGTTTATGTATTGACACATGCTATTCAAATTGAACATGCGTTAATTTATATTTATAATGACAGCCAAAAACAATATATTTTAGGTGCTTCAAAAAGAAAAACGGGAAAGACTCAATTTATTGAGAGGATCGAAAAGAATTCTCCTCTGGTAAAATATTTTCAAGAAAATAAGGTTCTTGTTATTCTAGAGGAAATTAGGCAAAGAGCTCTTGATTATAAGGATCTCGAATTGATAAATCTTGAACAGGCGACTGCCATTCTTGATGGAGCATTATTTGTACCAATTTTTATTGATCAGGATCTCATTGCGATAATCGTCATGGGTAAAAAAACTTCAGGTAAACTTTATAGTGAGGATGATTTGGGGGTTTTCAGTATATTAGCCAATCAAACAGCTTTAGCAATTGAAAATGCCAAATTTTATGAAGATATGAAACATACGCATCAACAGTTATTTCAAGCAGAAAAGATGGCAACTATTGGAACAATGGCTGATGGTCTTTCTCATCAAATCAATAATCGTTTTCATGCGCTTGGCTTTATTGCCGGTGATGCTTTGGATACAATCAAGTTAAGTCAAAATGAATTAACGTCTGACAAATTGAAGGAAATTATGGGAGGTTTGGAGCGGGCTTTTGTTCGTGTTCAGGAAAATGTGACCCAGGGAGGAGAAATTGTCCAAGGTCTTTTGAAGTATACGCGTAAGGGGGAGGCTGGCTTCACAGCCATTGATATAGATGCTGTATTAAAGGCAGCTTTGGAAATGGTGCAGTTTAAGATTAAAGTGCATGAATTGAAAATAGTGCGGGAGTATGATGTCGCGACTATTCCTAAAATTAAAGGCAATTTTACGCAATTGCAAGAAGTGTTCTTTAATTTGATTGATAATGGCTATGATGCCATGATGCAGCGAAAAAATGAAATGAAAGAAGCGGGGTATCAGGCTACATTAAAAATAAGTGTTTTAAAAGAAGATGGTCATGCACAGATTATTTTTGAAGATAATGGCATGGGCGTTAAGGAAGATGATATGCATAAATTGTTCACCCCTTTTTTTACAACAAAATTATCAAGCAAAAAAGGGACTGGGCTTGGTCTTTACGTGATTAAGAAAATAGTTGAAGAGAATCATAGTGGGAAGGTAGATATGGTTTCCAAGTATATGAAGGGCACTCAAATGATATTACGTTTGCCTATTGCTATTGGATGAAGTTTTGAGTAAACTGAGAATATGGCCAGGCTTTTAATTGTAGACGATGAATCCGATATTCGGGAATTTGCCCGTAATTTCTTCAAAAAGAGAAATATAGAAGTTTCTATTGCATCCGGTGGACGACAGGCATTGGATTTAATTGCCCAGGAGAATCCTAATTTAGTGTTGCTTGATGTCAGGATGGAAGAAATGAGCGGCATTGAAGTATTGCGTGAACTCCGTCGAAGTAATTCATCAGTTAAAGTCATTATGGTATCCGGCGTTGAGGATGAAGAAACCATCAAGGAAGCCAAGACGCTTGGAGTGATGGGCTACATCCATAAACCTTTTATTCTTGAGGAGCTTGAAAAGATCGTCCTAGCACAGTTAAATAACTGACATGCCTCCAACAAAAATTGATTATAAGCGAGA
>CAZKUL010000122.1:0-8255 GCA_964555945.1 uncultured Planctomycetales bacterium | reverse complement strand
CAATGGGACGTGACAATTCGGTGGTGGCGTCCAAATGCGCGAATGTCGCTGCCGGGGCCGGGTCCGTATAGTCATCAGCAGGCACATAGATGGCTTGGATCGATGTAATAGACCCGCTCTTCGTTGAAGTGATACGTTCCTGTAATTCACCCATGTCTGTCCCTAATGTCGGCTGATAACCTACGGCAGAAGGAATACGGCCAAGTAAGGCTGATACTTCAGAACCGGCCTGAGTAAAACGGAAAATGTTATCGATAAATAAAAGAACGTCCTGATGCATTTCATCCCGGAAATATTCGGCGACTGTCAAAGCAGACAAGGCCACCCGGGCACGGGCGCCAGGCGGTTCATTCATCTGGCCATAGACCAAGGATGTTTTATCAATAACACCCGCCTCTTTCATTTCCTTATATAGTGCCGTACCTTCACGGGTGCGCTCCCCAACCCCCGCAAATACAGAATACCCGCCGTGTTCCTTGGCAATATTATTGATCAATTCCTGGATAATAACAGTCTTACCCACACCTGCCCCGCCGAATAACCCAATTTTGCCGCCCTTACGATAGGGCGCCAAGAGATCAACCACCTTAATTCCAGTGACCAAAATTGAGGTAGAAGTGTCCTGTTCATCAATATCGGGTGCCAAGCGGTGAATAGGCATGTATTTAACGGCCTTCACAGGTCCGGCTTCATCAACTGGCTCTCCCAGCAAATTCATGACACGTCCGAGCGTTCCTTCACCGACAGGCATCATTAATCCCTCTCCCGTATTAGTAACTTCCTGGCCCCGCACCATACCTTCAGTGGTATCCATGGCTATCGTCCTGATAATATTGTCCCCCAAATGCTGGGCCACCTCAAGGGTCAAATTACCAGGGAGATCACTGATGGATTTGTTGGTCGTTTTCAAGGCCGTGCCAATGGGCGGCAAGCCTTCCATCGGAAAATAAACGTCAACCACCGCGCCCAAGACCTGGATGATCTTGCCTGGGATTCTTTTATTAGTTTGGTCCATAGATAACCTTTCTCATTGTTATCATTATTTCCCTCCCCCTTGTGGGGAGGGTCAGGGAGGGGGTTATAGGCATTGAAACACCCCCGCCTAGCCTCCCCCATCTAGGGGGAGGAATAATAAAGATTCTTATTTCAACGCTTCCGCCCCAGAAATAATTTCGATCAACTCCGTAGTAATGGCCGCTTGACGGGCGCGGTTGCGCAAGAGCGTGTAGCGGTCGATAAGATCTCCCGTGTTCTGGGAGGCCTTGTCCATCGCTGACATGCGCGCCCCATGTTCTCCGGCGGCGTTTTCAAGTAACGTATAAAATATTTTAAAAGCCAGAAATTTAGGAATTAAAAAATACAGCAATTCCTTTTCTTCAGGTTCATAGGTATAGTCCTGTGATTTGGGCGGGGTCCTTTTGCCGGTATTGGTTTCGATTTTAGAAAAGACAGCAGCATCCAAAGGCAGGATCTTTTCAATGACCGGTGTCTGGGTCAATGGCCCGTCAAACCGGTTATACGCCAAATAAATTTCTTCGTACTCCCCTTTAGTAAAAATATCTGAGATGTCCCGGGCCACGGTTTGGGCGTCACTGAATGTGGGCTTCATGGTGATATTTTCGTAAAATTTGCTGATCTTGGCCGTGCGGCGAAATGACATGTATCCCCGTCGACCGCAGAAACTCATGCCAATGGTGGTGTATTTGTAAGGATTTTCCGTGATCCAATGGCGCGTCTTGCGGATCAAATTATTATTAAAACCCCCGCAAAGGCCCTTATCCGAAGTAAACAGCACAATCAAACTTTTAGTGACAGCCCTTTTGGTCTTGAGCAAAGGATGATTGGTGGGGCCTGCACTTGATAAACGCCCCATTAATTCAGTGAGTTTTTGGGCATATACCGCGGCGCTCATTTGCGCCTTATGGGCCCGCTTAAATTTACTGGCCGAGACCATTTTCATGGTCTTGGTCATTTTCCGCGTGTTTTTAAGCGAGGTGATTTTCTTGTTAAATTCTTTAATGCCGATCATATTAGACCTTAAACGTGCCCTTAACTTCTTCTATAATTTTCTTTAACGCCGCTTTAACTTCATCAGTCATCGCCAGGGTCTTATTAAATAATTGTACAAAATCCCCGTACTGGCTATCTAGCTTGGCTGATAAATAATCTTCAAAGTCACGGACTTTATTGACCGGGATATCATCCAGAAATCCATTGGTCCCTGCATAAATAATAGCCACTTGTTTGACCACGGGTAACGGCACATGGATCCCCTGCTTGATGACTTCCATCAGGCGTTTACCGCGGTCCAATTGCTTGCGGGTGGCTTGGTCCAGATCAGAGGCAAATTGTGAGAAGGCCGCTAATTCACGGTATTGGGCCAAATCCAAGCGCAGCGAACCTGCGGTCTGTTTCATGGCCTTGACCTGCGCATCCCCCCCCACACGGGAAACAGAAAGCCCTGCATTGATGGCCGGACGCTGACCGGCGTTAAAAAGATCGCCTTCCAGGAATATTTGTCCGTCCGTAATGGAGATAACATTGGTCGGAATATAGGCAGACACATCGCTCGCCTGGGTTTCAATAATTGGTAAAGCTGTTAAAGAACCGGCGCCTTTTTTATCTGATAATTTCGCCGCACGTTCCAGTAGACGGCTGTGTAAATAGAAAATATCTCCCGGATAGGCTTCACGGCCCGGAGGTCGACGAAGCAACAGCGATAACTGACGATACGCCTGGGCTTGTTTGGTCAAATCATCATAAATAATCAGCGCATGCTTGCCATTATCGCGGTAGTATTCGGCCATAGCTGTCCCTGCGTAAGGGGCCAAAAATTGCATGGGGGCCGGGTCAGAGGCTGTCGCGGCTACGATGGTGGTATATTCCATGGCGCCGAATTTACGTAATGTTTCATAGACCTGGACAACCGTCGATCTTTTCTGGCCGATGGCGACATAAAAGCAAAAAACACCCTTACCCTTTTGATTGATGATGGTATCAATGGCCAGGGTTGTCTTTCCGGTTTTACGGTCGCCGATGATCAATTCGCGCTGGCCACGGCCGATGGGTGTTAAGGCATCAATGACCTTGATACCGGTTTGCAAGGGCTCATGCACGTTCTTACGGTCAATGATGCCGGGCGCTTTAAGCTCAATAGGTTGCATGGAACTTGCGGTAAATGCAGGTTTGCCATCAACAGGCGCCCCCAAGGCATCCACAATACGTCCTAGAAGACCTTCGCCGGCAGGAACAGAGGCAATTTTTCCGGTACGCTTGACTTCATCGCCTTCCTTAATATGGGAGTCTTTGCCGAAGATGGCCACTCCCACGTTACTTTCTTCCAAATTCAAGGCAATACCTTTAATACCGTCAGAAAATTCCACCAGCTCTCCGGCCATGACATTGGCCAGACCAAAAACACGCGCAATACCATCACCCACATTAAGCACCGTACCAACTTCAGAGGTCTCCACCTTACTGGTAAAGTCAGCTAATTGCTTTTTGAGGATCGAGGATATTTCATCTGCATTTAATTGTTGGGGCATAATGGTCCTTTTTTGATGTCTTGCTAAATCGGTTGTGTTGTCTGTTGAAGAAAATGGTTCAACTGGCTTTTAAAGCTATAATCATAAATCTTACCTTGGGCAAATATGCTGAATCCCCCTATGAGGGCAGGTTCGACCATCCATCGGGTAAGCAGCTGTTGGTGAAACTTATCATGCAAACGCTGATTAATAAAATTCTTATCCTCGTCCGTGATAGGCATCGCCGTCTTAACATAAGCGCGCATCTGATGGGTGCTTAACAAATACATCGTGTCAAAAGATTCAATCATCTGTTTTAAGATGCCCAAACGGCTTTTATAGGTGATAAATACTAAGAACCTAAGAAGAAGGTCAGGCACCTTGCCTTCAAACAACGCTTTTAAAACGCTACAACGTTCTTCATACGTAAGTAAAGGATTTTTCAAAAACTGGCGGAAATCATCCCTGCTGAGAATGATTTTTCTAAGTTCAGTCATGCTCTCCTGGACAGCCTCCAGGCTATTGGCTTCCAGGGCCAGCTCAAAAAGCGCTTTTGAATAGCGATCCGCGGTTTGACTCATAATATTATACTGTCATTCTGAGCCCGAAGGGCGAAGAATCTCTTATAGAATTATTATTGTTAAGATCCTTCGCTGCGCTCAGGATGACAAACTTAAATACCCTTCATTGCTTCGTTAATCAAATTTCTGTTCTTTTCCGTATCCAAATTCTCTTTAAGGATTTTTTCAGCGAGGCCAACGGCTGTTTGGGCGCTTTCCTTCTTGAGGGCGTTGCGCACGCGCTCACGCTCCCCTTCAATTTCCTCGTGGGCCCCTTTGACGATCTCTTCAGCGTTCTTTTTAGCGCGCTGTTCGATCTGGCCGGCCAACTCACTGCCCATTTTCCTGGACTGCTCAATGATTACGTTAGCCTTCTCCTTGGCTTCATCAAGCATCTTGCTTTTGGCCGCTTCAACTTCCGCCAGCTGGGCCTTGATCTTGTCCGCGTCATCCAGGGATTTGCGGATATAATCTTCGCGTTGCTTCAAACCTTCCAGAATCGGCTTCCAGGTAAACTTATGAAGGATAATAAGCAAAGAAAAAAATGAAATCCAGGTCAGTATGACCAGTGTCGTGTCCGGAGTCAGTATGCCCGGATTAGATTCAGGTGTTGTCATATTTTTAAACCTTTTGTCATTCCCGTGAAAGCGGGAATCTTTCTTATAGGATCCCCGATTAAAACATTCGGGGATGACATGTGTGAATCAACCTTTAAGCGCAAGATAACAAAACACGACGCCGAGCAAAGCCATACCCTCGACAAGCGCCATACCGATATACATGAGCGTCGTCAATTGCTTGGCCATTTCCGGTTGACGGGCGACTGACTGGATGGCAGAAGCAAAAATCAAACCCACCCCCAAACCCATTCCCACAACCGAAAGACCAATACCAGCGCCTGCGGAAACCTGTCCTAAATGCTGCGATATTTCTGGTGGCATACCATTTCCTTTCTTTTAATGATCCGGATGATACATTTGCCCGATAAAGACCGCGGACAATAAAATAAAAATATAGGCTTGCAACAGCGCTATAAAAACTTCCAAACAGTAAATGAACACAGCCAGCAATACCGCCGGCAAAGCAATCCAGCCAAGAAGAATGACCAGCCCCAAAAAGGACAAGATAACCATGTGACCGGCGATCATATTTGCAAAAAGACGGATCATTAAAGCCACGCTGCGCACGCATATACTAGCGATCTCAATGGGAATAAAAAAAGGGATGAGCCATTTAGGCAATGATGATGGTATCAATGCATGCCAAATGCCTTTAAAGCCATTGCGTAACAACGTACCAAAAACAAGCAGGATAAAGATCAAGAATGCCAGAGAAAAGGTCACATTGATATTGGCGGTCGCCGTGGCAAAGATCGGTATAATTCCCATCAGGTTAAGGATGAGGATAAAGAAAAAAATAGTACACAGCATCGGTGTAAGTTGGAGACCATCCTTCTCTCCCAAATTAGGGATAGCGATGTCATCACGGATAAATACAACGATGGCTTCCAAACAATTGGTCAATCCAGTGGGAACACGATCATTTTTCCGGTAGAACACTAAAAAAAGTAAAAGAATAATCGTGCAGGCAAACAAGACCATCAAGGCATGGGAAGTCAATATCCCGGGTAACTGGATGGGCGCAACAAAGGGCAGCAACCATTCGTGCGAATTAAGCACGTGATGCATGATGTAGTGGTCTAAATTAAACGTGGAATTCATAAAACTTATTCCCATGTCATTCCCGCATGTTTTTAGCGGGAATCCATATGGTTCAAATTAAGAGTATGCTAATGATAGATGATAAGCCTATGCGGCGCAAGCAATTCAGTAATTATTATTTCAACATGGCCCAGGCCTCGTATAAAGAGTACGCGATGCCGAGTCCGGCTCCAACGAGAGTAAAGACAGCGGATGTATGAAACTTACCATCAAGCCAGCGGCCTAAGAGCGTCAATAGAACGATGGCAATGCCAATATTCCAAGCCTTTGATAGCAAGGTATAATCGGGACGATTTGAGGGGAATTTATCAGGCATTCAAATGGGTCAAACAGAAAATCAAGACCGCCAGTGTAATCAATAACAGCATACCGGAAGGCATAAAAGCGCGGGTTTTCATGAGCCTGGAAATAAAACTCACGCACAACAAGGCATTCAAAGCACTCAAAAAGATCCAGGCCATATGGGCATTAAATGTTAAAAACCATACCCCAACGAGCACCAAAATACCGCTGACTAATCCCATGATCAGCGAAATCTTGCTCCCCTTTTTAAAGCCCAGGAAACCGCCTAACATAAGGAAAAGGCCGTAGGTGATTAAAATGATGTCCGTTGTCATATTATTTTGTTGGTGATCTTTCGAAAAAATCTGAATCCGGATTGTTTTGCAACTTCGAAACCTTTTCGTTAAATTCCAAAATTTTTTGGACGATAATCGTTTCCACCTCATGAATGGCGTTTTGGCGCTTTTTCATGCTGTTGTCCACCACCTCATGCAAATCGTCGATGGCGCTCAAATGGACTTGGGGCCCCAATGTTTTGACTTCCGGGTCGATATTGCGCGGCATGGAGATGTCAATTAAAACAAGTTTACGCCCGCCCCTCATCTGCATGATACTCGCGATCTTTTCTTTGTCCAGAATATAATGCGGGGCCCCCACGGCACAAAAACAAATGTCCACCTCGCTTAAAATTTCTTTAATGTTCCAGAATGAAGCCGCGACACCATTATAACGGGCGGCCAAATGCTGGGCCTTCTCACCGGTACGGTTCATTAAATAGATTTTCTTAACGCCCCGATCGTGAAGACCGTTAAGTGCGATTTCCCCCATTTTCCCGGCGCCGATGACAAGCACTGATTTCTCCTGCAGATCTCCGGCCATCTTCTCCGCCATTTCGATCGCCGCCCAACTGATCGAAGACCCGCCATGCCCAATGGTCGTTTCGTGCTGGGCTTTTTTACCGGTACGTATGGCAATATTGGTAAGAATATTAAAATAGCGTGACAATGTGCCCGCTTCTTGGGCCCGCTCCACGGCATGTTTGACCTGCCCTAAAATCTGCCCCTCTCCTAAAACCAACGATTCGAGACCACAAGCCACCCTTAATAAATGTCCAATCGCCAGATCAGCGTCATAAGAATAAATATAGGCAGACGCATCAAAATCAAATTTAATTTTCTTGATACGCGCGATCAGGGCAATGACAAAATCAGCATCAACGCTCGTGTCTACGCGTTTTAAATAAACCTCGATCCGGTTGCAGGTCGACAGCACAAAGGCTTCTGTAATCAAGGGATGGTTTTTAAGCGCGCTTAACAACAGGTCTTGTTGCAGAGGGTTTAAATAGAACTTCTCGCGGATTTCAATGGGTGCTGTTTTGTGACTTAAGCCTACAATAAACATAAAAAAATCCAATGCCAACAGGTTTATTCATATTCGAAGTCTAATTATTCTAATTTAACATTTCAATTGAATCAATTTCTAATTGATATTATTCTCAACAGCCCTCATCATTTAAGCTTCATAATCTTTATGATAAATATTAATCAAGTTCAAAAACGTCACTGGATTAAACGGCCCCAGATATTCTTTGGCCCCTTCTTCTTCCGTCAATCTCTTCATGTATTGCACTTCAATCATCTGGGCCTGGGTCGCCAACGGATCGCGGCTGACAGAGGAACTCGTATAATAGGTCAAAATGACCGTGTTCTTTAACTCAGGGATCAACTTGATTTTCTTGATCATGTCATCCGCCGAAATCCCCGGCATCAACAGGTCCATGAAAATAACATCCGGCGCATATTTAATGGCATCGCGTAAGAGAGAATCATTATTATAGGAGAAATACCCCGCCCACTTGGGGGCACTCTTGAGCAATTCCTGGCAGCAGGACAGGATTTCGGGCCTGCCGTGGATGAGGATGGTCGTTTTCTTCAGGTTCAACATCTCGGATAAATTGAGCTTATTGCGGACCAGCCTTTCTAACTCATCCATACAAAGGGGCTTATTTAAAAAATCTCTTATCCCTAAAAACATAAAAGAATCTTCCATACGGTGTTTCTCAGTCAGCACAATAATAGGAATAGTATTGGTACTTTGGTCCATTTTAATCGCTTTGCAAAGCTCAAAACCACTCATCACCGGGACCATGGCCGCTGTGATGATCAAAT
>CAZKUL010000121.1:0-8361 GCA_964555945.1 uncultured Planctomycetales bacterium | reverse complement strand
GAGAGAGTGGATAAATTTAAAGAAGTTTTGATTTACATTCTTAACAAGATAGGGTCAAAGCCCAACGTCGGAGAAACTGTCATTTATAAATTGATGTACTTCATTGATTTTGATTTTTATGAGAAATATGAGGAGCAATTAATTGGTGCTACCTATATTAAAAATCATTATGGCCCGACCCCCGTTGAGTTTAAGAAAATCACGGATCAGATGGAGAAGGAAAAAGAGTTGTTCAGGGTCAAGGATCAGTATTTTCAGTTTCCTCAGACTAAATATTTGCCTTTAAGAGAGGCGGATTTAGGTAAGTTCAACGCTAATGAAATCAAGCTTATCGACGACGTCTTAGAGAAGTTGGCTCATTTCAATGCTAATCAAATCAGCGAATATTCGCACGGTGATGTCCCCTGGTTGACAACTGAAATGGGGGAGGCTATTGATTACGAGACAGTCTTTTATCGCCAGAAGTCTTATTCTGTGAGGAGCTATGACGATGTTCAAGCAGATAAGACGGCTCCCTGAGTTCGATAAGGACTTAAAAAAATTATTAAAGAAATACAGAACCTTAGAGGAGGATATTAAGGTTTTCGAGAATACTGCCTTAAAGATGTACCATAAATTGAATGTTGAGTATGACGGTATCCTCCCGATAGCCAATTTAGGCATTGAGTGTCCAAAAATCTACAAAGTAAAGAAGTTTGCATGTAAGGCTCTAAAAGGTAAGGGTGTTCAAAGCGGGATCAGAATCATCTATGCCTATTTTCCCGACGACGATATCATAGAATATATTGAGACTTACCATAAGAATGACAAGGAAAATGAAGATCATGTAAGAATTTTTCAGTATTATAAAAAATGAGTTAAATACAGAGATAAAAATTTTTTCCTTGACATGCAACTAAATAGTTGCATAATATGTTTATGGATAAAGTTTTCAAAGCCCTTGCAGATTCAAACCGCAGGAAATTACTTGATATGCTTTACGTTGACAATGGACAACCATTGAATGACCTATGCCGTTTTTTAGAGATGTCACGACAAGCTGTAACAAAGCATCTTAAAATTCTGGAAAAAGCAAATCTTGTATCTGTGATTTGGCGGGGTCGAGAAAAATTACATTACCTCAATCCTGTTCCAATTTATGAGATTCATAAACGGTGGATAAATAAATATGAAGATATTCAATTGGACAACTTAGCAAAATTAAAACAAACCTTAGAGGAGGGAACAAAAAATGAAAGCAGAACTGCAAGAAAGTAAACCCGCATATGTTTATGTGACTTATATCAAGACAACCCCTGAAAAACTTTGGGAAGCTCTCACCAAGGGAGATTTTAGTGAAAAGTATTGGTTTGGTTATCGGATGGAGACTGATTGGAAGGTTGGTGGAGATTTTAGATTACGTGCGCCAGATGGTAACCTTGATAAAAATTGGGTCGGGAAAGTGCTTGAATATAACCCGTTTGAACGTCTTACTTATAACACGTTTCTTTGCACAGATAAGACAACTACAGCAAACAAACGTAATGGCCCAACTACAGTAACATATGAATTAGAAGCTATGGGGCCAATGGTAAGGCTTCGGCTCATTCATGAGAATTTAATTTCAGAAGATTATGAAAGCGGCCCGAATACTTGGAAGGGAATTAACAACGGATGGCCAGCGGTCTTGAGTGGCCTTAAAAGTTTGCTTGAGACAGGACAAGCGATTGTTTTTCAAAGATAGTTTAAAAAAGTTATAAAGGTAAGTTTAAAACAGCCAGTGAGTCAAAACATTGGCTGTTTTTTATTTGAGGTTGTGTTATAAAACTTGACTTATAACGTTATGCGTTATATACTCTAATTGTGATTAAGTTGTTTGGTTGCAAAGAGACAGAAAAGGTGTTTAACAAGATTTTTTCAAAGCAACTGCCAGGAAGCATTCAGCAGATTGCTTTAAGAAAACTTCGGATGCTCGACAGTGCGGTTGATTTAAGGGACTTGGTTGCCCCGCCGAGTAACAGGCTTGAGAAATTAAAGGGGACAAGAAAAGAACAGCATAGTATCCGTATCAATGACCAGTGGCGAATATGTTTTAAATGGCAAGTCAACAATGCGTATGAAGTCGAAATTGTGGATTACCATTAAGAATAGAATGGCGAAAATGAGGAGACGACAATCAGGAGACTGCAATGAATAAAAAATTACACCCAATACATCCAGGCGAAGTGCTTAGTGAGGAATTTTTGAAGCCTTTGTCTATCAGTCAAAATCAAATTGCCCGTGATATTAAGGTCGCTCCTCGACGAATCAATGAAATTGTTTTATGCAAACGTCGTGTGACGGCGGATACGGCCTTGAGGCTGGCAAGGTATTTTAAAACTTCGCCTCAATTTTGGATGAATCTGCAATCATCTTATGACTTAGATGTGGAATTGGATGAGTTGGGAGATAAAATCAATAAAGAAGTACATGCGTTCAGTCTCAATTAGAATTTGCAATTCAAAGAAATTGGTTTAGAATTAGCGTTCATTAAAAGATTTGATTGTGTGAATGGTTCACGCAATCTTGTTCAACCGTAAAAATAAGAAAGGGGAAGACGGTAAGTTGACCGAAAGTCTTCTCACTTATTTTTCCGAAGATGTAAAACAGTTTTTATTGGCGGAAGAGCCTCGAAGAGTATGAGGTTCATGTTTATATGAAGCGTTTTTCGAGCTTCATACCCGACAGGTCGGTGGTTTAAATCCACTCCCCGCCACTTTCTCTAAAACTGCAATAGCCTCGTTGTACAGTATATCCGACCCTGAAACCAAAAGTCAGGAAAGAATTTAAAGGCTAAAATGAAACAGAGATTAGGTAATATGAACATACCATTTTCCGAAGTTTATAATGAGGAAGATGATGTCTATTATGTGACGTTTAAGACGGGTGAGCCATCTTATTGCCTTGAGATGGATGACGTGTCGCTTGTTGAGATGGGTTTGTTCACGAATTTACCGACGGGATTTCGTATTCTTGATTTCAAGAAGCATAAAATTAGTGCCGTGCAAATACGTGTTTTATTTAAGAAAATCAAAGAGACGCTTAGTGAATTAAATCGTCCTACGTTGGGCGACCGAGAAGCACAAGTAAAGAAGGCTTTGGAAGAAGTTCTTGTGTAGAAAAATTTATAAGATTGTAGTAAATTTAAACCAGCCCCGTTATTGTTTTCATTGGCTGGTTTTTGTTTAAGGAGTCGGTATGGCAAAGGCAGAAGACCGTAAGGATTTAGCCGTCTTTTCAAAACGGGCGAAGGAGCCGACGGTATCTTATGAAGAAATGTTAAAGAAATTAAAGGCCCAAGACAAGCTTGATATTAAAATAGTTCAAAAGAGGTCGAAGAAGGCAAAGTTTGTTACGGATGAAAAATTAAAGAGCTACTTGCAGAAGCGTGGTATTAAGAATTAGTCAGTCGAAGGAAAATATTTTGATATGTTACAAAAATAGAAAAAATGTAATATATGCCTGACCACATATCATTCTATGCAACATACTCATTTAGAATTTCGAATGTCATTAAGGTTGGCATCGAAGGGAAGTTTTAATCGGTAAAATGCAAAGCTCTAAATTGAAAGGTAAATTTATGAGGAAAATAATTTTACTAATGCACTCATCGCTTGACGGATTTGTGGGAGGCCCCAAAGGGGAGATGAATTGGATTAAAATAGACGATGAGCTTTTTGATTTCGTGGGTAAAATAGTCGGCCAAGCTGATAGTGGATTATATGGACGAGTAACTTATCAGATGATGGAAAGTTACTGGCCAACAGCAGGAGATAAGCCAAACGCCTCAAAGCATGATATAGAACACTCTCAATGGTATAAAAGGGTGGATAAGGTTGTTATTACAAATTCAATGAAGGGGAGCAAAATTCCTAAAGTCCAAATAATTAGTGGTGATATAAATGAAGGTATTGGGCAATTAAAACAAAAAGAGGGTAAGGATATATTGATGTTAGGCAGTCCATCCGCTTCACATGCCCTCATGCATCATAATTTAATTGATGAGTATTGGATTTTTGTTAATCCAATTTTACTTGGTGTAGGTATTCCTTTATTTAAGAGTATAGAGGCTAAAGTCAATTTGAAGTTTCTTGCTTCGAAAGTTTTTTCATCAGGTGTTGTTGGATTGCATTACGAAAAGAGTTAGGTATATCATTAACACCGTTGCTATTTAAAATTTGCAATTCGTAAGAATTGGTTTAGAATTAGCATTCATTAAAAAGATTTGATTGTGTGAATGGTTCACGCAATTTTTGTTCAACCGTAAAAGTAAGAAAGGAGAAGACGGCAAAGGAAGCAAAAGTCTTCTCACTTATTTTTCCGACGATGTAAAACAGTTTTATAGGGGGATTCCTGTTAAAGGAGCATTCGGCATAGGCTCGTAAATTGATAATAGTCGAGCTTCATACCCGACAGGTCGGTGGTTTAAATCCACTCCCCGCCACCATTTTAGGACTTAGGCCGTTTACCTTCCGTAGACCTTATCATAGCTTTGCTTTATCTTTGACAAGACTAAGTTTAAGAGTATAGTGAAAATATGAATAAGTTTTTTTCATTTTTTCTTATAGCATCCTTTCTTACGACTTCATTTTTTTGCTCCTGCGTAGGTAGTGCGGAGACTTCTTTAGCTTCAGATGTCCATCATGCTGATGCAGATGGTTGTGATTCTTCTCAAGGAAAAACCCATTCCTCTGAAAAACATTGTGATTGTAATTTAACTAAAGCGCTCAATGCTGATATTACGACTAAGACTGTTTTGGCTGTACCTGGAAAGGTTTCTCATCAACGATTTATTATTAGTAAATTTCTCACAAATAAAGACATTGATTTAAAGCATAATATTGCCTATATTCATGGCCCGCCAGGGCTAATAGTAGTTGTTCCTCTTTTTATCCAATTCCACAGTCTCCGCATTTAATCTTTTTTCCTAAATAGTGTCCTTTGTTGATAGGGACGTAGTCTTTTGTTTTGTTTATTTAATGGAGAAGAGAAGATGAAAAATTTCATGATATTAAGTTTCCTGATAGTTGTTAGTCCTGCATTAGTTTGGTCATCGGATAAAAATTTATCCGATATAAACCATATCGTTACAGACAAGACTTCTTATTCTATTAAAGGTTCAGCCTCTCCAAGTAGTACTTTAGATGAGGCCCAAACCATTCGGGTATCATTGATTAATAATTTAGCTCTTAAAGCGTTATTTGAAAGATTTGGGGTAGATCGTTCAGAGATTATTAAAGAAAGTTTGCTAAAAAACCCTAAACTTGTTTTTTTATCCAGAAAATCAAATGAAGCCAACACTAAAAGGGATAATGAATGGGAAGTTAGAGTTGATGCTATGGATTTATTATTGTGGCCTTTAAAGCTCCAAGCTAAACATCGTCAGATCAAATCTGCCGAATTTATGGTGGCTTCTCAAGTCTTGGATTTTGTTAAAGATGTGCGAATCAATCTTTACCGACTACAAGAAGCGCAAGCGGTGATGGATTCATATCAAGATGAAATGATAGCCCAACAGACGATTTTGGATTTAGCTCAAGGAATGTATAAGGCAGGAAATAGTAATGATCTTCAATGGCAAAAAGCACAAGTGGCTTTTCGTGAGGCGAAATTAGGATTCCTTGATGCCCAACGTGATGTAGTCATTGCACGTGAAAATCTAAATTTACTTTTAGGTCTACCACAAGGACAGGACGCAGGACAAGTAAATGGCCAGTTTAAAGATATTGCGACCAGAGAACCTAAATTAGCTGAACTTCAACAGATGGCAGAAGACAATCGTTTGGAGATAGTTATCGCCAAAGCCCAGATTGGTATTTTAAGCAATAAGCTGACGATGTCCAGGGCTGGACTTCTACCAGAGGTGGACGTGGGCTATGACCAGGAACGTGAGGCTGCTGGTGATACATTAAAAGGGATGGCATTTGAAACTGATGTACCCATTTTTAATTTTAATCAAGCGGGTATGTTACGTTATGAATCCCTATTAAGTGAAGCGAAAATAAATATACCTGCCGTAGAGGCATTGGTTACTAAAGAGGTTAATGTTGCTTATCAACAATTAGTGACCGCAAGGCTCAAGGTGGAAGATATAAAAGAAGCATTGCCGCTCTACCAGCAAATCACCAGAGAGACCTTGTATCAATATAACTTTATGCTTAAAGATGTATTTTCTGTTTTAGAGGCCAAACGTATGCAGTTGAAGGCAAAAGAAGAATTTGCCAGAGCTATGAGTGAATATTGGCAGGCACGGGCTGAATTAGAACATGCAGTTGGACATAGTTTGCCTAATGGAGGTTAAAATGATCAAGTTTTTAATGATGAGTTTGATGTTGGTAGTTTCATCAAGTAGCGCGTCTTGGGCAGAAGAGTTGTCGTACACACCTGTTATTACGCCCAATGGTATGACGATGCCGTGGACAAGGGCCAAAGATGGGGCCAAAGAAATGCATATTACAGTTGGCCCATGTCAACATGAGATAGCACCTGGCATGATCATCAATGCTTGGTGTTATAACGGTCAAACCCCTGGGCCAACCATTGAAGTTGTCGAAGGTGATACGGTAAGGATTTTTGTTAAGAACGAACTTCCAGAAGGTACAGCAGTTCATTGGCATGGCATATTTGTGCCTAATGGAATGGATGGTGTCTCAGGGTTGACACAAAAATCCATAGAACCAGGTCAGACTTTTAAATACGAATTTACTTTAAATCAGCATGGGACGTTTATTTATCACTCGCATGGTGATGAAATGACCCAGATGGGCTTAGGAACGATGGGATTTTTTATAGTACATCCTAAAAATCCAGTAGATGAACCCAAGGTTGATCGTGATTTTGCAATCTTTTTAAATGAATGGTTTGTTGAGCCAGGTACCAAGACGCCTAATCCGAATATCATGACGGATTTTAATATTTTTACCTTTAACAGTAGGGCATATCCTGGAACAGCGCCCCTCGTTGCTAAAACTGGAGATAGGATAAGGATTCGTTTTGGTAATGTAGGGCAAGAATCCCATCCCATTCATTTACATGGGTATGCCTTTAAAGAAGTAGCGACCGATGGAGGAAATATTCCGATTACAGCACAAATTCCTGAGACGACGGTAAGGGTTTTTCCTGGTGAGACACGTACAGTTGAATTTGTTGCCAGTAGACCTGGTGATTGGGCCATGCATTGTCATCGCCGTCATCATCCGATGAATGCTATGGGGCATGATTCAGCCAATGTTTTAGGCGTTAATCAAGATGATATTCAAGATAAAGTCTCCAAACTCGTACCTGGATACATGGCGATGGGAGAAAATGGCATGGATGATATGAACGAAATGCCAATGAAAGGGCCAGCAAATACTTTGCCAATGATGGGGGGCACAGGACATTTTGGCCCTGTGGGGATGGGAGGCATGTTTACCGTGCTTAAAGTTAGGGATAACCTTAAAGATTATGACCATCCTGGAGATTATGTTTATCCAGAAGGAACAGTTGCAAGTTTGGTTGAAGATAAAAAATAATTATCAAATAAAGGAAATTTATATGAAAAACAAAATTATTACGCTGTTAGCTATAGGGAATATCTTAATGGGTGGAAGTTATGGCTTTGCTCAATCTGAGCCAGTTAAGGCGCAAGTCATAGGTGCGGCTCAAGCCTCGGAGGATATTGTTTCAAAAAAAGCCATTGATGTTGGGAACAAGACTTGCCCAGTTTCAAATGAGTTAGTTGTGAAAAACGATATGAAAGATGCTAAGCCAATGATAATTGAATATAAGGGAAAGATTTATCATCTTTGCTGTCCTATGTGTGTCAAAGATTTTAAGAAACATCCTGAGAAATATAGCAAGATTGCTGAGGATCAATCACAAGCGGAGAAAAAATAATGTTTGAACAATTATTGCCTATGCATCCGAAACTTGTGCATTTTCCCATTGCTTTGTTTAGTGTGGCGTTAATTTTGGATATTATAAGTCGTATTCTCCGTCGTGAGAATTTACATGAAGCGGCTGTAGTTATTTATGTTGTAGGAGCATTATTTACGCCCCTTGTTGTTTGGGCAGGATTATGGGAGCAACAGCGGCTTAATTTGCACCATCCTGTTTTTGAACAACATAAGCTGTACGCTTTTATAACGATGTGGTTATCGTTGGTATCATTACCTGTATTATGGTTCATGAAAAAGATATCCTTTAATTCTTTTAGAATGGTCTTTACGTGTTTGTTGCTATGTCTGGCAATGCTGGTCACAGTCACTGGATATTTGGGTGGTCGGATGGTTTATGAATATGGTGCGTGGGTTACTCAATAAAATTACTTAGTTTTACTTAGATATTTGGTGATTTTCTCGT
>CAZKUL010000120.1:0-8414 GCA_964555945.1 uncultured Planctomycetales bacterium | reverse complement strand
TATTGCCTTGTCGTCTAATGGTAGGACACGAGATTCTGGATCTCGTTATCATGGTTCGAGTCCATGCGAGGCAATTTATAAATCCCGCCTATTATGGCTAAAAGAAAACAAATCATTCCGCAGCGAACTTCTTTAAATAAATCCCTTACGAAAACGAGGAGCAAAAGGTTTCTTAAGGATTACCTTAAGGGGTTGGTGGGAAAAGTTTCTTTATTTATTTTATTTTCGATAATTCCTTTATTAACTCTCTTTTGGCCAAGAGTTTCAGTTTATATTGGCCCAGCACTTGATTCACATGCGCCATTTGAGAGTACATTTATAATTAAGAATGAAGGAAACTTTCCGATTTATAATCTTCAATACGATTTAAAACTAAACGATGTTAAAATAAGGGGCGTTAGATTTAATAATTCTACAGCAGGAACACCCGTTGCCATCATGCATTTGTTTCAAAATGAATCAACAACAATTTTAATAAATAATCTTCTTAAGACTAATGTTCCAGTTGATTACGCAGAGATCCATATTGATATCACATTTAAATATTTTTTAATAGATATTAAGAATCATTTTAGGTTTAAAATGGCTAAGAATATCTCCAATGAGTTTTTTTGGTTACCATACTTTAATCCCTAATACCAAAGTTAAATTTTATTGCAGAACCCTTTCTTTTAATATATTCTTTAGGCAAATAATGAAAGGATGTTAAATATGCGCCATGAAATTTCCATAGCCAATATTTTGAAATTGGATGTTTTAGAAAGAATCCAATTAGTGGAAGATGTTTGGGATAGTGTCGCTGCTGTCCCTGAAGCGATTCCGTTGACAGACAAGCAAAAAAAAGAACTTGACCAGCGGCTAGCGGCTTACCACAAAAATCCCTCCGCAGGCTCTCCTTGGAAAGAAGTCAAAAAGAGAGTTTTATCTAGAAAATGAAATTCGATCTCATCATTCGACCGGAAGCCGAGCAAGACATGCTTGGGGCCTTTAGCTGGTATGAGGATAGAGCTTCAGGTCTTGGCAAAGAATTTATACGTTGTGTGGATAAAGCCCTAATTCAAATTAATCGTTCACCTAAAACATGCCCAGCCTTATATCAAGGTATTCGTAGAATTTTGACTAGGCGCTTTCCTTTCGGGATTTTTTATATCGTTGTTGGTCCGAAAATTATTGTACTTGCCATATTGCATGCGCGAAGGGACCCAAGTATGTGGCAAAAGAGAAAACCCAAATAGATTCTGGGTCTCGTTATCATGGACCCGAATCAAAGAAGAGCAATGCAAAGCAAGAAATAGGGAATATTGCGAGGCAACCAATTGTATTCTCCGACGGAAATTATTATTTTATATGGGTTTCTGTATTATTCTCTAATGGACATTTTCCGCTTAGGCAAAGGGTGTCTGACTTGACTGCGTAACAATCGAACAAAATGAACATATTGACTATTATGTATAAATAGGGTATATTTGTATCAGGAGGTGGCACAAATGACAAAGACAACAGCTACAGAAGTAAAAAACCATTTTGGTGAATATCTGGAAGGGGCTCTTTTAGAGCCAATAGTCATTGAGAAAACAGGGAGGCCTGTGGTGGTCATGCTTTCCATAAAAGAATATGAACGCCTTATAGCTTTAGAAGATGATCATTGGGCACAGAAGGCGATGAAAGCTGAAAAGGCCGGTTCTATAGGACAAAAAGAATCTTCCCGAATTTTGAGGTCTAAATAATAAATGCTTGCACTTGATCTTACCCATCAAGCAAAAGATTTTTTAGACCAATTGGATCCTAAAAAATTTCGTCAAGTTGTCAAAAAGATACTGTCTTTGATGGAAAATCCTAAATCCGCTGATTCTAAGCCCCTACAAGGCTATCCATTTTGGCGTGCTGACATCGGAGAATACCGAATTATTTATCGTGTTGAAGGGAATAGTCTGAAAGTAGCTTTAGTGGATAGGCGTAATGACGATGAGGTTTACAAAAAATTAAGTCGTCTATGAACTAAAGTTTGGATTTTAAATGGATCATGCAGCAAACCTAAAGGTCATGGAAAAAAATAGTCAGGCGCATACGGTCCGGAAGTTTTTAAAAGAGCAGCGTAACGGCATTCTTTCCACCGTCTCTAAAGAGGTTGAAGATTTTCCTTATGGGTCGGTTTGTCCTTATATGATGGACCATCAAGGCCGCCCTGTTTTCTTGATAAGCACCATTGCCGAGCATACAAAAAATATAGCGGCCAATGATAAGGCCTGCTTGACTGTCATGGATGAAAGGACAAATCCCAGGCTTGAAGGAGCGCGTGTAAGTTACATGGGCCGGGCACAAAGAGTGGGCCCCCAAGAGGAAGATATTTTAAGTAACCGGTATTTAAGGTTTTTTCCCGAGGCCCAAGCGTATTTTAAAGCCCATGGTTTTCATTATTACAGGATTGAACCCAAAAGAATCCGTTATATCGAAGGCTTTGGCAAGATCTATTGGGTCGAGGCCAAAGAGTTGCTCCTATCTTCGATGACGCTCATCGACGATGAGAATGGGATCATCGCACATGTCAATAAGGACCATCGGGATATCCTTGAAGCGTTTTGTAAGCATTATTTTAAACAAAAGGGTGGCAGCGCCCAAATGATTGCTGTAGACTCTGAAGGGTTCACGGTGCGCGCGCATTCAGGAGATTATTATTTTTCTTTTCACCAGGAATGCACAAGCGCGGACCAAGTCCGCGCCGAAATGATACGTATGGCAAAGGAATCAGGAAATGGAAAGAAAGATACTGGTGCTTGAAGATGAGAAGGACATAGGACAATTCTATGTCAAGCATCTTAAAAACAATGGCTACGAGCCACTGCTTGCCACCGACGGTTTTGAGGGGTTAAACTTATTAAAGACGTTTGCCCCGCAATTGATTTTATTGGATTTGGGGATGCCCAAAATGAATGGGCTGGAATTTTATCAATACATTTGTGATTCCAAGAAAATGCCAAGATATCCGGTGCTGGTGCTGACCGGCCGCGGAAATCTTGAATCGGTATTTAAGGATTTTCATATCGAGGGTTTTTTGATCAAGCCATTTAGCAGAGAACAGCTTTTAAAAGAAGTTGAAATCATTTTTAATAAGAGCGATAAGAAAAAAGAAGATGATGGTGCCAAGAGAATCGTTATTGTGGATGAAAATGAAACTTCTGCCCAGCGCATAAGCGAGGTGCTCTCTATGGCTGGCTATAAGAGTGAGATTGCCACCAGCGGGACTTCAGGTGTTGAGAAAATTACCGACGACCCGCCGGATATGGCCGTGGTTAATCTCAATTTGGCTGATATCACAGGGGATTTAGTCATTTTGAGATTACATGGCATGGCCAAGACAAAGCGTGTTAAGTACGTCTTGTATATTGAGAAGAAACAGACATTGGATAAGATTGTCATGGAAAACCTTTCCCATAAATCCGGCATCAAAATCATGTGTGAATATGTTAACCCCGCTGAAATCCTAGAGGCAGTGACCAAGGTCTTTCAAGAGTCCCCCGTCGATTAAATTCATTTACTTCCAAAAATGGCAGGAAGCTTATAAATAGTTTATACTTACCCTATGCCATTTAATTTAGAAATAAGAAGAATAGCATCTTGGGCCATCCTGTTTGCTTTTTGGGCCAACAGCTTTATTGGTCCGGACATGCTCTATGCCCAAGATTTGCGTTTGCCCGCTCCGGGAGCCATGGTCCGCCTAAGCCCTGATTTTAAGCCACCAGTGCTCAAAGGTATCAAGGTCCATCCGGACAATCCTTTCCGTCTTGATTTTATTCTTGATAAAGGGGATGGCGTGCTGACACGCGATGAACTCAGGGACGAATCCACCACATTGATTAAATATTTTCTTGCCTCACTCACTATCCCTGAGAAGAATTTATGGGTAAACCTCTCACCGTATGAAAAAGGCCGCATCATCCCCCCTAGTTTCGGGATGACAGAAATGGGAAGAGACCTGCTTGCCGAAGACTATATGCTCAAACAGGTCACCGCCAGCCTGATTTATCCTGAAGACGCAGTGGGCAAAAGATTTTGGAAACGCGTGTATCAGCAAGCTGCTCAAAGGTTTGGGACCACCCAGATTCCTGTCAACACTTTTAATAAAGTCTGGATCATGCCCGAAAAAGCGGTTGTATATGAAAACGCTAAAGCCGGCACAGCGTATGTAGTATCGAGCAGGCTAAAGGTTATGCTAGAGCAGGATTATTTGGCATTATACAAAAATAATGTAGGAGTGGGTTCCAAACCCACCCAAGAACGGGCAGGTTATGAACCTGCCCCTACAAATATCGATCAATTAGGCTTTCAAATTGTCCGAGAAATCGTCATCCCCGAATTGACCAAGGAAGTCAACGAAGATAAGAATTTTGCACCCCTGCGACAGGTCTTTCACTCACTGATTTTAGCCACCTGGTATAAGAGGAAAATCAAAGACAGCATCCTGGCGCTAGCGTATGAAAACAGGAATAAAATTAATGGAACAGAATATAAGCAGAGCCTATGGCCTTACCGCAAGGGAGAAAATGCCTTAGACGATACCGGATTAATCTACCAACGCTATCTTCAGGCCTTTAAAAAGGGGGCTTACAACTATATCAAAGAAGAAATAGATCCAGCCACTCAGCAGAACATCCCCCGGAAATATTTTTCAGGGGGAGTGGTGGGAGCCTTCGGTGATACAGCAATGGCCGTCAATCAGGATGCTGCCCAGGTACCGGTGGACGCCACTGACGTTGAGATTGATGCTGATTTTAGGCCGCTGACATTTTCCAGACGAGCTGGGATAGCCACTGGCGCAGCATGGATTACAGGTTTAAAATCGCGACGCGCTAACTCCGCTGAATCTTCCCAAGATGGGGCAGGAGCCATGTTATTTAAAGATCAAGATGAACGTTTGGCATTCACCGATGGAAAGAGTGGGGATTTCAATAGTTTGTCTACCCTGAATCTCACAGGCAACGATATTTCCGCTACGTTTAAGCCGCGGCGAGAAGTGAAAGATTTTCTAAATGTCCGGTATGATAAAGAGAAGAAAAAGTATGATTTCATTTTGCCTGAGGACCTGACCGTGGCTGAAGGGTGGGCACTGGTCGAGAAAATAAGAAACCTGCCATTGCCTAACAAAGAGACTCTATATGAGAAATTTAAGGAAAATATGGCGCCCGTGGATGTGACAAACCTGACCATGGAAGATGTCAAAAGAGAATTAAATGCACTGTTATTTTGGAGGGGCGTGCAGGTATTCTCAACGATGGTTAAGATTAACCTGGAAGATATCAGGCAGGTCGCTGCTCAACGCCTTGGGGGCGCAACGACAGTTAATGGGAAGATTTGGATAATAGACACGGTTTTAGACATCATCCATCGCAATTTTCCCGAAGGAGCCCCTCTCGATAATATTTTGGGATCAGCACCCAATACGGCCTATAATTTTAACAGGCCCAATTGTGTGATGAGAAGCGCAGTTACAGCCTATTTTTTGGAGAAATTAGGCATTCCAACCATGATGGTGGACATTTTAACACATGTAGGCTCCCTTTTTAGCCCGTCACATTTATTATTAATAGCCCCGTTATCAGAGGGTGATTATTATTTGACAGATCCTCTTAAAGAACGGGCGCGAAGTCACAGAGTGTCTAATCTACCCAAAGGCTTAAATGAACAAACCAAAATGCAAGATGGGACATTTTTGGACATAAATAATGACGATTTTATTTCCAGGCTCCGGTTGGTGGATTGGCATAGAGGGTTTTATGCAAGTTATTGTGCTAATCTCGGTAGCGCTTGGTATGATAAAAATAATATGCCGTTCGCTTTAGAAAAATATAAAGAGGCAATCACAGCATCGTCTTCTTTTACCGCCGCGTTAGAAAGCGTGGGTGCAGTGTATTTAAATTCCCCAACCGAGGTTCTAGGAATTGATTCAAGGGAGACGCAAAGACTGGCAAGGGCCTATTTTGAAAAGGTTACCGAGTTAGACCCGAAAAATTTGGGTGCTCAAATTGCATTGAGTAACATGACAGGAGACGATGAGGATTCATTTAGACGTGCCAATATCGTCATAGGACTTTCTGAAGACTTACATAGGGACCCCAGATATATACGGGAAGAAATTAAGAGAAAGATTAAGAGAGAACTTAAGATACAAAGAATAGATGATGACATCGAAAGGGAAAGAGAAAAGGAGAAAAAGACTGTCGCGGCCGCTTATTACATAAGGGCCTATCATTTGGAAAATAACGGTAATTACCGTGACGCTGTTTCAAATTATACGAGGTCAATGAAAATATATCTTCCTAGCCTTAAATCAGCCAATAGCATTAAGCAATTAGGGGAAATCCTCTTAGATAAGAATGAGGTCCCGGAAATAAAAATGGAAATAGAAGAGATGATACACCTTGCCCAATGGCGCCTAGACCATGACAAGGCCCAAGCAAGCAAAAATAATACGTTTCTTAGTCAGGGACAAGAAATTAATGATTTAGGCGGTATCGACTTCAGTTCAACCAGGGAATTAACTCTCCAAAACGAAGCCCAAGCCATTAAATTTCATATCGACCCTGCCATGCTTGGGCAATTTAAAAATGCCGTCGGCCTGAGGCTGGTCATCACTGGCCTTCACTCCAGTGATGTTAGAACGTTCCTAGGCATTGCTCCCGCCAAATAAAATCAATCTAACCTCTAGACTGACAGCAGGTTTTAGGCCTGCCTTAATAGAAACGCATCAATTTTCTTAAATTGCTATATAGAACGATACGCGGTGATATAGATTGATAATGAGAAATATCATTTTTTGTTTCATATCTTGATATACTGTGATATATTATGATTTATGAGTAAACTGCTTAAAAAGTTGGAAGATTACCGTTTGGACAACAAGATTTCACAGGCGAAACTCGCTGAAATACTGGGGGTTACGTTCGTGACTGTGAATCGATGGCTGAATGGAAAATTCGAGCCTAATAAAATCCAGAAGCATCATATTAAAAAACTTCTCAAAGATGAAGGGATGGATTAAGATATGAGCAGGAAATTTTTTACGATCTTTGAACATCACCAGCAGCCATTGGTATCGAAGAAAGTTTTTTTGCGCAGGGTGGCCAGGTGCTTTGGGGCGGCCTTCCTGCTTTTGTTCATTTCCATTTTTTGGGGTGCGGCCGTTTATCGTTATGTGGAAGGCTTTTCCTGGGTAGATGCGGTGATGAATGCGGTGATGATCATGACCGGGCTGGGATTGACAGACACCTTGCATACCATGGCTGGAAAAATATTTACCACCTTTTACGCGATACTCTCGGCCATCGTATTTTACGTGATTTTGGCCATTATATTCGCCCCGCTTATTCACCGCTTTCTGCATCAATTCCATCTGGAGATGGGGCGTGAGAAAGAGGGACAATGAGGGCTTTGAAGGGAACTATTTTAAGGGTGGCATTGTCTAACTAGACAGAAGGTGCGGGGGAATGGAAGACATAGCTAAAGACACACTGATCAAGGCCTCCCAGGGGGACATGCAGGCCTTTGAAGATGTCTATAAGATAAGCAGTAGTTTTGTCTACAATGTCGCTTTTAGGGTTGTCAGTAACAGGGAAGACGCCCTGGAAGTGGCCCAAGAGGTCTTCATGACCATCTATCACAAACTCAAAGATTTTCGATTTGAATCTTCGTTTAAAACCTGGGTCTACAGAATCACCGCCAACACCGCCATTAATTTTGCTAAAAAATCCTCCAGAACCAAGACAGTACCCTACGAAGATGCTTTGGGCGAAGGGGCCGTTTTCAATGATGCCCAGACGCATATGGACCGGGAACATCAAAGCCAGATTGTCGAGCGTTTGCTGGCAGAACTGAATCCGGACCAAAGGGCCTGTGTCGTGTTACGCGATATCCAGGGCTTAAGTTATGAGGAAATTGCACTGGCCTTAAATATCAATATTAATACCGTGCGTTCTCGTTTAAAAAGGTCTCGGGAAAAATTATTGAGTTTAAAAAAGAAGGTGGATTATGAAAGAGTGTGACCATATCAGGGAGTTTGTCCTGACCGATTACCTGGACGGTAATTTTGATAAGATGCTGGCGGACCATGTCGAGACCCATCTGTTAGACTGCCGGGATTGCCGTGTCTTTTTCAAAAAGGTCAATGATAATACAGCGCTCCCTTTTCGAAAAAGCTTGCCCCTGCCTGTCCCTGGGGAGCTTTGGTCCGCGATTAAACAAAACATAGAGAAGGAAGTCCAAGTGAAGATTCCTATGGCGGATTTTATGGATGCTTTGAGGGGGCTATTTGTTTTTCCAAGGATAATTCCTGTGTTTGTTAGCCTTATCCTGGTGCTGGTGGTAGGGTCGGTGACGTTAGATACGATGCAGATCCATCAGGCGCAATCTAAGGAGCAGGG
>CAZKUL010000119.1:0-8446 GCA_964555945.1 uncultured Planctomycetales bacterium | reverse complement strand
GAGGTATTTTGATGGATCCACTCAAGGATCGAATTTATTAAGACAGACCTGTAACCGACACCAGCCACATTACGATCGACCGAAATAAATCGGTCTTTCCCTTGGGCAATGGGAAAGTTAATATGCCCATAAAATCCCTGGCTTAACCGAAAATGAACGAGGATCATCCCTAACAAGAGCGCGACGGCCAGCGCCCGAAAAACTTTTGGATAAAAGAGTTTCCCTCGTCCCACACAGGCAAGGTCGTTGGTCAAGAGCATGGCGACCATCAGCGTGCCTGGCAGCGCTAATACAAAACCATAGCCAAAGGGGGTAACAAACAATAATATTTTGAGCATCAATAGCAATGAATAGACCGTCCAGATGATCCGGAATATCAACTCGCTTAAATCTTTACCCTTAGATAATGTTTTAAAAAACTCATAAAAGCCCATCAGTAGAAAGACAGCTAATATGAGCGGTGCTCCTCTAAGGATAAGGCTGGTGCCTTCAAGCTTTATATGCAAGGCCACAAGAACACCAAGCCCGCCTAACACTATAATAAAAAAACAACGCTGGCGCGTACTCTTAAAACGGCTGATCCCATAAGAGAAGACCCCTAATAAAATAACCAGTAATACAAATACGGCGGCACTTTTACCCGCCAGTAATAAATTGCCTCGTGGATCATCGAGGCCCGCTATCGTTTTGTAGAAATTCGTATTGGCCACGCCCATCTGTTTGGCCATGGTATATGGCCTCATAAGGACATCGAGAGCTTCATGGAAAGGGACATGATGCGACATGGTACAAACGAATATTCCCGGCATGATCAAGGCCAGACAAGACATAGCCAGGAATCTCTTAAAATGACAGAGGATGGAAACCTGCCTATGGAAAGCATCCAATAGAAAAGCCAACAAGACTGAGCCTGCGAAGGCTGCAAAAATCTCGATCTTTGTTAAGAAAATCAAGCCGGTTAATAAACCGATAGCCCCTAAGTAAATAAATTTTGATTGTTTTAACCAACGGGCCACGCAGAGAAGCCCCAGGAGTGATAAGCTAAAACCATCAACGAGTTCATGGGAATAGGGACAAAGGTAATTATAATTTCCTGTTTCGATGTAGCGCGCGAATGCGAATACACCTAAAAAAAGAAAGATGGCCATAATGCCGGCCCAATGTCCGCGTAAGAATCTAAAAAGAGAATAGATGATATAGACTGTCACCAACAAGACTATAAAATTCGTGATGATGATGACTAAAAGGCTGGGACCGAAACATTGAAAGAGAAATGCATGAAAATATTTGACGGCGGGACCGTAATAAAAATATAAATCTTTATAGAGAACTTTCCCCTGGGCCATCTGCCAGGGAAGGTAGAGTTCCCTGCCAAAGTCGATGAGGCAGTCCGGCCAACGAAACCAACTGATGCAAAGCCATGACACCACCATTGCACCCAGCGCCCCGAAAGCCAATGTTTGTTGTAGTCTCCTGTTCAAAACCTGCTCCATGGACCCTAAGTTTATTCATATCCGTACTTTTTGACAAACCATGTTTTTAAAGATTGGACAGACCATAGATAACTCCCGACGATAAGGATTAAAAAGATGTAAAACGTCCCCGGCGGCATGACAAATTTAAAATAAGACCCGAGTGGTGTGTACGGAAGGACCAAGGCTGCTGATGTAATATAAATGGATGTGAATATTAAAAAGGGGCTAGGCCAGCTTTCTATAAATGGTATTTTACCGGTGCGGATAATGTGAATGACCAATAGTTGTGTGCACATGGATTCGACGAACCAGCAGGTGGCAAACATCGCCGGACCGGCATGGTAAACAAAAAGCAGGACCCCCCAAGTGATATAATCAAACACCGAGCTTAAAGGGCCGAAATACATCATGAATTTCATGACGTATTTAATGTTCCAGGACCTCGATTTTAAAAGATATTCTTCATCCACATCATCGGAAGGGATCGCCACTTGAGACGCATCATAGAGAAAATTGTTCAGAATAATTTGGATGGGATACATGGGCAGAAAAGGAAGGATCAGGCTTGAACCAGCCATACTGAACATATTCCCGAAGTTTGAACTCGCCCCCATTTTAATGTATTTGAAAATATTACCAAAGACACGTCTCCCTTCTAGAACACCATCACGCAGCACCATTAAATTCTTCTGTAAAAGAATAATGTCCGCGGACTCCTTGGCAATGTCCACGGCATTATTAACGGAAATCCCCACATCCGCGGCTTTCAGGGCCGGCGCATCGTTAATGCCATCCCCCAGAAAACCCACCGTATGATTATTGCGATGCAGGGCATGGATGACACGCTCCTTCTGTAACGGCGAAAGCCGGGCAAATACCGTCGTTGTCTTGACGACTTCCTTGAGTTGGTCATCCGTCATTTTTTCTAACTGGACGCCGGTCAATAGCCCTTTGATATCCAACCCCACATCACTGCAAATTTTCTTGGCAACTAAATCATTGTCTCCGGTAAGCACCTTAAGCTCTATGCCCAGTTTCCGTAACACTTCAATCGTTTTTTTGGCGGTTGGTTTGGGCGGATCAAGGAAGGCGATATAACCTTTTAAAATTAGATCACTCTCATCCTCCTTGGAATAGACATCCTTGTTAACAGCCATGTCCTTGTAAGCGACCGCCAATACCCGAAAGCCATCCGCACTGAGCGAATCATATTCTTCCTTCAAATCAGCCAGCACAATCTGGTCCAAATCCTCCAACTCCCCGTCTAATTCATACTTATTACACCTTTTGAGGATTT
The DNA here is from genome assembly GCA_964555945.1 of uncultured Planctomycetales bacterium. Lineage (GTDB taxonomy): Bacteria > Omnitrophota > Gorgyraeia > Zapsychrales > Fredricksoniimonadaceae > JABDGZ01. The sequence goes on along the minus strand of CAZKUL010000119.1, from coordinate 5,674 downwards.
CTTCTGGGGCCCCTTTGGCGATGATCTTATGTTTTCCCTCCATATCCACAACCACAGACATGATCCTTCGTGAAAAATCAAAAGGCATCTCATCGACTTTCTTATATTGCTTCACGACTAATTTTTCATATTTTAAGACGGCTTTATCCAGAATATTCTTAAGGCCTGTTTGGTAATAGCTATTAAGATAGGCCAATTTTAAGACACCCTGGTCCTCTTTGCGCACCACATCACAATATTTTTCCAAAACGATTTTATCCAGGGTCAATGTGCCTGTCTTATCCGTACAAAGAACATCCATGGCGCCAAAATTCTGGATAGAGTTCAAACGTTTGACGATGACATCCTTTTTAGACATGGCAATGGCGCCTTTGGAGAGGTTAATGGTCACCAGCATCGGAAGCATCTCCGGGGTCAGCCCGATGGCCACCGAGAGCGAGAACAAAAGCGCATCCATGAATTTATCTTTAAAGCTGTCAACTACACAGATAAAAATGACCAGGCCTACCATCGCAATGATCATGAGCCAGACGAATTTATTGATACCACGATCAAAAGTGGTCGGCTGGTCAATGGAGGCAAGCCGCTTGGAAATTTCGCCAAACTCCGTAGCCAAACCCGTTTTAATGACCACCCCTAATGCGGTGCCGCTGACGACACTCGATCCCATAAAGGCGATACTGTTGTTGGTGGGTGTCTTTTCTACCGGCATGGATTCACCGGTCAAGGCCGCCTGATTAATGAATAAATCTTTGGCCTGGATGATCCGGATATCGGCAGGGATCATGTCCCCCGCGAAAAGGTCGACTAAATCGCCCGGAACAATCTGTTTGATGGGGATTTCTTTGGATTTACCATTACGATAAACAGTCGCCGTGGCCCGCACCATCTCGCTTAATCGATCGGCTTCCTTGCCCGCGCGGTATTCCTGAAAAAAACCAAGGACAACGCTGGAGATAGCCATCGCAGCAATAATTGAGCCGCTAATCTTGTCCCCGGTCCAAAAAGTGACGCCGGCGATGACAACGAGCAACACCACCAAGGGATGAAAAAATTTAAGGATAAACTGGAGGACGAGTGTTCTTTTCTGCTTTTTAGCAGCCTCGTTAGGCCCATATTCCTCAAGACGTTTTTGGGCATCACTATCGGAAAGACCGCTGGGAGTACTTTGAAATTTATCAAAAAGGAGCTCTTTGGGGCATCCTTTATAATCAAAATCAAGGACCTGGGATTTGGGGGTGGTAACCATAAGTTTTTTATCTTCTTTTTAGTTTCTCATTGAGTTTCCGTTTTATAAGTATCCCGCAGTGCTAATCTTGGAACATCAATGATGACTCCAATCATCAACCACAAAAGCATGCTCAATTGAACTGTAAAAAAAGTATTATCAAAAAAACCTTGGGCCAATAAGCCGACGAAGCCGCAGAGGACCCCCTGAAGCACGGTCAGTGACCATGGTTCCACTATTTGTTTGCAGCTTCTGATGCCATGCCACAATATAGCCAAAAGCAACCCTAAGAAACAACTCAGGCCAAACAACCCTGTTTCGGCGGCCATCTGAAGATAACCGTTATGGGCATACCACCATGTTTTCTGATTGGGATCCCGCTTAATAATCCTGGCATAGGTATTAAGTCCTGTTCCACAGAACGGAGATGACCGAATAATCGAAAGAGCTTGCTCCCAGTGGGCCATTCTTCCTGATCCGCCGCTTTCGATCATGTACTGAATGCTCTCTTTGTGTTGGCCGCGCGCGCTATTGTCTCTGATTAACTCCATGTGCCTTACATTGTCCAAGGACGGCAAGAATATAAAAATGAATACCAAAAACAAGGCCCCCGCGTAAAATATTTTACGCCTGTCCAGCACTACCATAAGAAACAAAATGACCAGATAGCCGATCCAGGAACTTCTGGAGTATGTCCAGCATAAACAGGCCAATAAGAGAGACAAAAAAAAAGCCGCCAAGACCATTGATACCCAACCCATCTTCCCAAACGAGATCGACAGCCTTTGGGTAAAAAGTGAATACAACAGATGCCCCATAAGACCAATAAGAGGCAACAAATAGGCGCCCAAAGCGTTGGCCCCAAAAAATGAAGAGTTAATCCTGTGCGTCGAAATCAAATTTTCAGTCCCAATGAGATGGCCTTTGATAAAATCCTTACCCGTATAATGTTGGCAAACGCCGCTCAAAGTCACGATAAAAGCAGACAGCAGGAAAGATCCCAAAAATATCCGCATCCGTTTCCCGTCGCTAAGAGCTTCGAGGAGACTAAAATACAAAAACACACATTTAAGGAATTTCCCTACAAAAGCAAATAAACTTAAGGTGGGATACTGACTAAAGACCACCGAACTAAACATCGCCAGCGTCAAAAACCGCAATGGAAGATCAAGGACCTTCACCGGTGGACAAATACCTCTCAAACCCAAGGAGAGCTTGCTTACAAAATTTAAAGAAGGCCCTTTTACAGGCCAATGGATAACAATCCCATTTATTTTTTTTGTTAAATAAAAAGAAATGGCCAATGCCGCGAAGGAATCCAGGAGAGCGATCGAAGCCGGTAAAACAAAAACCAAAGCACTGAGTGAATAAACCATCCCCCAGTCACAAATATCGTTGAAACTATCCTCAGACTGGAGTGATTGGGTCAGAGCGCTCATTATAAGTTTAGACAACAAATAAAAGAAAAAGTTTCACTAACTATGTCCGTATTGCTTGTAATCAATGCCTAAGGCCTCCATATCCATTTTCATAGGGCCGTGAAATCCAAAAGGAGTTTCCATAAAGAAAGCTTCTACCACGTCCTTTTGAGAAACTTCCAAACGGTTTTCACTGCGAGCATTATTTTCCGCCCTTCGTGAGACCTTGGTGCGTGCCAGATCGCGTAAAAAAACCGGGATCTTGGCCAATATCGCCTCAAAATTCTCCCGGGCTTGCTTTTCCCAGTTCATTTTATTCGAGTGTCATCCAAACTGACGTGATCTTCATAAAACGTCCTTCCCCAGCCAACCACCTTATTATTAATCAAACAGACGGGGACCTTGGCGCGGGAAGAGGCGTAGTTCTTGACATAAATATAAAATTCAATCCGCGTCTGGTCAGATTTTTTATATATTTCTATGCTATCTGGTTGTCCCAACAAATCAATTAATTGCAACTTGGTCATGCCATACTGCGGATCAACGTATGGCTTTATGACGATTTTAGCCGGCGCGCAACCAATCAAGCTTAGACACAATCCAATAAGCAGAAAATTCTTCAAAAAACCCCCTCTTCTTTCTCTCACGAATTCTATTTAAGCTTGGTCATTTGCCGCTATTGTGAACTTCAAATTGATCTAACATATACTTATTTTTAACTTCACCTGTAGCGTTGACAACTTCAATGTGATGGATATTAGATCCCAAGATCAAGTAGATAAGATACGAATCGTAAATATGATGCTCATCATGAAGACCTATCTGCTTCCCTTCCGCTTCAGGGCCTATAGGACTATCCACGGCATAGTTGATATCATATTCTTCCTCATCATTGGTATAAATCTTAATGAGGAACTTATCAAAGGCACCTTTCTGGGAAAAATCACTGGACACTGAAGAGAGTGGTCCATTCTTAAATTTAATAAAATAGCTCAATCGATCAGGGATGGACGCCACTGATTGGTGCGTAAAGGCCAGCGGGCCATCAAACTCAATGGAACACTGGCTATCGTAATCCACCTCTCCCTCTTTGGGGGTCTTCTTGCCCCAAAAAACATGCCAAAAGGAATCGTGGGTCCTAGGACCATAGTGATGCAAATAGCCCGAATAAATTTTAACACCCTTAGGAGGTGTTTGGGCCAGAGATCCTTGGACCGGTAGCCAGAGAAAAACAAGAGCAACGATGGAAATCGCTTTGATCCAAAGGTCCCGTTTCTTCGATTGCATCAAGTGATGTGACATTGGCCCTCCTAACCGTTCAACCCTTTATTAAAAGCCTCATCAAACAATTCTATCGCCAAATCTATCTCCTGATGTGTTATATACAAAGAAGGGGCCAATGTAAAAACATTTTTAAAATATCCACCGATACTCAAAAGGAGTCCGTGTTCGCGGCCCCCAGCAGTCAGTTTGCCCTTTAAGCCGATGTTCATGACCTTATCCGCCAATTCCCGGTCCGGCGTACGCCCGTCTTTCTGGCAAATCTCTATGCGTAAGGCAAGTCCCAAACCGTCGACATCGCCAATTTGAGGATATTTCGCCTTTAATGCGTTTAGACGGCCCAAAAAATACCGGCCCTTTTCAGGCACGCTGGTGGAAAAATCTGAGGCTTCAATAAGATTCATGACGCCCAACGCCGCCGCTGTACCTATCGAATTAGACGAATAGGTCGAGTGTGTTGATCCTGGAGGGAAGGTTTCCGGAGAAATCAAATGCTCTTTGGCCCAAAGCCCTGAGAGCGGATTAAGCCCATTGGTACAGGCCTTCCCGAAAACAATGATATCAGGCACCACGTCGAAATGTTCAATGGCCCACATTTTCCCCGTACGGTAAAACCCCATATGGACCTCATCATCCACAAACAAAACATTATGACGGTCCAGCAATTTTTTGAGCTCCTTGAAATAACCTTTAGGAGGCACGATATAACCGCCCGTGGCCTGAACCGGTTCGACAAAAAACGCCCCATATTCACAATTGTTCGTCTTGGGATTGACCAACGAATAGTATTCTGAACCAAAAAGTTTCTCAAAGTCTTTAAAGCAAGACATATCACAACACTTATCGCCCCGGTCGGAAGGGCAACGAAAGCGGTAAGGATATTGGACAAAATGGGCCCTGTCCGCGAAATGCCCAAAATGTTCGCGGTAACGGTAACTGGAGGTGATGGCTGTGGCTCCCAATGTACGGCCGTGATAACCGCCCATGAAGGCAAAAGCTGAGTTCTTCTTCGTATAATTGCGCACCAGCTTGATGGCATCCTCAATAGCAGAAGCACCCCCAATATTAAAATGCACCCTGCCTTTTTCACCAAAGGTGGCTTCAATATTTTTTGCTATTTTCTCGGCCAAAAGGATCTTCTCTTCATGCAGATACTGGCAAGAGAGTTGCGGCAGTGCGTCAATCTGGTCTTTGACGATATTATTGATGCATTCATTTTTATAGCCAAAATTCGCCACGGAATGCCACATTTGCAAATCAAGATATTGGGTCCCATGGCTGTCGTAGACATAAATCCCCTCAGAACGATTAAAAATTTTCAATTCTTTGGCATAGTGAACCGTATCCCCCCAAGAACAATATTGGGCTTCTTTAGCCAAAAGTATCTCTTCTTTGGAAGGTGATATAACTTCGCGCGGTCGCGAAAGTTTACCCATGAATTCCTCCTTATAGATGACCTAAATACAAGAATGGGCATTATAACACAAATAGGAAAACTGTCATGGGAAAATAAAGGTGACGGGCACATTTATTTTCTGAGTAGGTATAAACAAATAATGGCTATTCCTCCCCCTTGATGGGGGAGAAGCCTACCATCAGGTAGGCGCTTAGGTGGGGGTGAATAAAGTTATTTTCCACTTATTCCCCCTTCCCACAAAGCCCTTTACGCATATCCAGTAATTCCTTCTGGCGCTGGGCATCCGGATGGGGGTAGGAGATCTTTAGCTCCTTTAGGGTATCTACAATG
>CAZKUL010000118.1:0-8473 GCA_964555945.1 uncultured Planctomycetales bacterium | reverse complement strand
CTTCCCTTTAACGTTCCTCGGATGCATTCAAAGGCTGCGCTCACAACTTCAATGGTTAACAGAAAAAGAGTTCTTATAAAAATATCAATATATAAAAGCATCAAAAAGGGAAATACTAAAGGGTTTACCGCATGCAAAACTCCACTCCAACCCATCTTCCCCCAACAACAATGTGCTTCCTCAGCCCCACCGGCAAAGATGTTGGAATACGAGCTTCCTCCTGCCAATAATCCGCTGCCTTGTTTTTTTAGTTCAGCCTCCAATGAAGCCACGTAAGCACTCTCATTCATTTTAATAGGCTGGCCGGTTTTATGGTCCACAAAGCTAAAGGCCGGCACGCATGTTTTAACTCCATAAAACAGCTCTCCTTGGACAGCGGGAGTATTGGAAGGTAGTCCGGAATAAAAAGGATGGATGGCGTAACGCTCTTTCTGAAGAAGAGAATTCAAAAATGGGAGATGCCCCTTTTGAAGAGCCCGCTGAAATTGAGTCAATGATAAACCATCGATCTGGATCATCACCAGCCCCGGCTTTTCATCGGCCTTCTTTGACCTTGATAATCTCAGCAAATGAATAGCCCACTCGTTGCGGCTAAAAAAGGAACGTGCATTCCTAAAAAAATTTTGAATTTGGATAATCATTCTTCTTCTGTAAACTCTGGCAAAGAGTTGGATGCTTTTCCACACAAGAAATCATCCTTTTCATAGTATTGAGCTAACCAACTGTGATCAGTTTTAGAAGAATCTTTTCCCTTGTCGCTTAATTCATAAAACTTCGGGTCTTTTTGATTTATCATAGAATCCTCCTTGTCATATTTCTTTCAATTACAGTAACACTATTTTAGGGGAGAGCAAAAGAAAATCAATTGTACTAAAGTATAATAAGTACTCTAAAAAATGATGAGGTTCAAACGTCCCGTCAGTGGTATTAAAACATCTCTAAGTGTTTAATTTACAGATGTTTATGTTATTGAAATAGCTTTGGTCGCTGGCGGGACAACGTTAGAAACTGTTTAATAGCCTTAACACCCATGCCCACACTTAAACGATGGTCAGAAACATCAGTAACCGAAAAACTCTACGTGCAAGTGATTCTAATTTTAGAAAGTATAAACAAAGGTTGCTACAATCGAATCGTTTGCATCTACGTTTGTTCCAAGCAAAGTTCTCTGATACGCTATTAACGCCTGGATGCGGTTATTGGACCAGCCGATGCCCGAGGCCAATGTCAAACTCCCCGCATCTGAGGATGGAATCATTTCCCCGTTAACTTTCTTGTCTTTCTGCGACAAACCATTAACCTCAATGATTAAATTAAAACCCTTAGGCAAAAAATACTCTACCGCGGCGTCGCAATTAAGATAGTTGCCGTACTGTGTCTTGTACCCGTTGACACGAACTTGCTGAGGGAAATTGGCAATAAGATCAGCGTATACTTTAAACGGCTTTAATTTTTTAGTCAGATTAATACCAATCCCCGGGTCCCATGATCCACCACCAGTTGTTGCACCCATCAAATCAGCCCCAAGTTTATTTGGGTCTTCATGCTGATACTTTCCTGTCGGCATCTTCAACTGTAACAATCCCGTGGCTGTCGGCATCCAGCCTTTTTCTTCAACCAACTCATAGCGCGTGAATAAATAGCTATCGCCGAACCCCTCGTCATGCGCTTTGGTTCCACCTTGAGTCATATAATTTTCTTGATAAACCGTCTGTGCGTCGAACTCCCATTTATCCGTAATGCCATACTGGGCTGAAATCTGTTGCTGAAACTGTGACTCCTTATCCCCCTTAGGTAATGGAACATAATGACCATCGTCATTAAATTCTCCACGCGTGCGATTATAAAAAATAAATGGTTGAATGGCCAGCTTCCCTTGACCTACCGTATCTGCTGTCCAGGTGGCTACGGGCCCCGCTGATGGCGGATTCCATTTACCTGTCTCATCCGCGGATACAGACGATATCAATAGCAACAATGTGCACAGGCTAAAGCCCAATATGGATACGTTATCTAGTATGCTGTGGTGACTGAGGGGCCAGTGTCGGATCATTTATTCGATTTATTTCTAAGTTTTTTCAATTCTGTATAAAGAAGTTCTTTGAGCGGAAGCTTCGTTCCCTCAGGAAAAACAACGTAATAAATTTTCTTTGTATGACTGGAGAAACTGGCGGCTTTATCAATAAAATCTTCGGCATTGCGGATTTTAATATTATATTGATCTAACTTAAATTTTAAAATTTTAGCAGCATCCTTGCCGCTGCCTTTTTGGCCATTTCGTTCAAATGAAAGTGAAGAATTCTCTATCAGATCAAGAAGATACTTAATTTCATCCAATTTCTTATCATGGCCTATGAGATATTTTTGATAAGCAACTTTGTTAGAAACCTCATTGCTCAGTAGTGGTGTTAGGCCCTGGGGAAACACCGCGTACTTAAAAGCCTTATATTCCTTTCCTATTTTAACATAATGCAATCTCGCTCGCACGATCCTATCATCATGGGTCATTAAAAACTGCTCCATTTGTCCAATGATAAGCGATCTCGTAACATCACTTTCAATCCCTTGAATATTTTTGAATTCATTACCGTACTTTTGGAAGGTCGCAACAGCTTCTTCAAGGCGAGATTGTTCAGTTATAATAAATACCTGTCGAATACTTTTTGATCCGATAATGTTTGTCGTATTTTTGGCATTTTCATCTGTCGTTTGAGACTTACCTTCCAGGATGATCCTCAAAGGATCAACTCCCCGACTCCAGGCGATTAATCCCATCATTTGAGCTTCTGGTATTGGGCCCTTCGTCTCCCCACCGCACATGATCAAAATAACTTTAGGATACTTTTTAGCCAACTCGACACCTTTAAGCACTCTATAGACCATATCCACGGTGGGCGTTGTATCATCTAACGGCCTGTCGCCAAGCACAATGATCGCCCTTTCAGTAATATCTTTTAGCTCCTGAGACTCTAAAAATTTAACTTCTCCTATCAATCCAGCAGATAAGGGGTAACGTAAATGATATTTTTCATTTTGTATGCTTGAACTATTCGTAATGATCTTTGCATACATCGCTTCTCTTTTCGCTTGCGCAAGCTGGATTTCTTTCGTTTCATCACGATTATGGAAAATGAATAAAATAATGCACAAAACTACCAATAGACTTGCCAAAAGAAAGAACCTCTTCATTACAATCTCCAACTCACATACACTTTTACATCAACGGACACATAGCCTCGATCATCATGTAGGCATTTTAGGAAGGACCCAAAATGAATCAATGGTACCAGGGTATAATAGGCAATCTTACAGAAACAGATATAATAACTTTATTATGTTGGATATATCCAAAGTAACTGATTATTTATACGTGGGTTCCAGAATCGGGGAGGAACATGCCGATGAATTGAAGGTGCTTAATTTTAATTTGATTATTTCGATGATTGGACAGATGGCGCCGGATAAAATTTATACCCTTCCCCCATTTAATACATTGTGGATTAAAACCTATGATACATTTTTTACTCCCATCTCCATCAAAAAACTGCTGGCGGGAGTTGATGCAGCGTTGCCTATTATTCAACACAAAGGTAAGGTTTTAGTTTTTTGCATGTTAGGCAAACATCGAAGCATTGCCATGGGTGCCGCCATCCTTATCAGTATGGGGCATACCAGTGAGGAAGCCATAAACTTATTGATTACTGTCCGTAAGGTAGCTGACCCAAGGATGTGGTATATCCGAAGCCAAATTATGGCCTTTGAAAAATATTGGCAAAAAAGATAATTACTATGGAAAAGAAAATAAAAAATATTCACATCATTATTAATCCCGCTGCCGGGAAAAAGGGACCCGCTTTATCTATTATCAATACGTTCATGAAAGAAGCTGGTATTAAGTGGGAAGCATTGATTACCCACCACGTGAATGATGCGATCCAGTTTTCAAAGTCTGCCGTCAAAGAGGGAGTCGACGCACTCGCAGTTTACGGCGGCGACGGCACACTCATGGAAGCAATCAGCGGACTGATCGGATCAGAGATTCCTTTGGTTATTCTACCGGGAGGATCAGCGAATGTCATGGCTAATGAACTTGGCATACCCACCGACCTTAAAGAAGCCTGTGCGCTCTTAAGCCATGGCCCGTTAAGAACGAAACTCATTGATGTGGGGCAATTCAATAACCGTTACTTTATTACAGGAATAAGCATTGGTTTTGGTGCGGATTTGGTTAAGGGGGCCAATCGTGAGAGCAAAAATAAGTTTGGCATCTTGGCCTATTTTTTTGCGACTGCCGCCGCTTTAAAGAAGCTCAAACTCTCCCACTATCATATTAAAATAGATGAGAATGAATACGAAGTTCAAGGCTTAACGTGCCTTGTTAATAATGCAGGGAACCTTGGGTTTACTAAAATATCTTTGGACAAAAATATCGATATCAGCGATGGGTTATTGGATGTTGTTGTTGTGCGTAAGTCAAATTTAAGCCTCTTTAAACTTATTGTCATCACATTGATCAAAGGAGAAAGGCCGGATAATTTTGAATTAGTGGAGCATTGGCAAGGCCGTGAGATCAGTATTACTTCGAATCGTAAACAAGTGATCCAGTGTGACGGCGAGTTGTTAGAAAGAATTCCTTCTCATATCAAGATCATTCCAGGAGCGATCAAAGTTTTGATCCCTAAAAAGGAGAATAAAGCCATTGAGTAAAAACCTGTTTGCTTTTTATGCCTTAATCGTAGTTAGTGTTATTGGATTGACTTATTTTGTTCAGACTTATCCGATATCCGGATTTGATTTCTATATGACCCGTGAAATTCAGGAACAAAAAGGTTGGGATCTGACCTTCATCATGAAATTTATTAGCATTTTTTATAATGCAGGAATTGGACCCCTTTCCGTCATCTTTGCTTCTTTGTTCTTCTATCTAGCCCGTCTAAAACGAGAATCTTTCTTTACTCTGGCTGTCTTTATCCCCGATCTATTCAATATGTTAATGAAAATATTGATCCATCGCGCCCGGCCGACACCGGAAGATGCCAAGATATTGTCTACATTCACTCAAGCGAGTTTCCCCAGCGGGCATGTTGTTCATTATGTTGTATTTTTTGGTTTTCTTATAGCGGCGATGGTGGTGAACAAAAATATTTATTCATTCTGGAGATTTTTTGTCTGTATCTTTTCTGCCTTTTTGATCCTCACTGTTTCAATCTCTAGGATTTATCTTGGCGCCCACTGGGCAACGGATGTGCTGGGAGGGTACTTATTCGGTTTTATTTATCTGGGGATTATGCTTAAATTTTATTTAAACAGAGGAAGTTTTGAAAACAAAGAGTTTATTGCAAGTAAAGCTTAAAGCTGCTGTTAATAGCGAGGCAATAGCAATAGCTATAAAAACAGCATGGGGCCATACATGAAGAATAGCCTGATTTGTTATAACATTGAACCCAAACAAAATTAAATCGATAATGAAATAGCGGCCAGCTTCAGGGGTTGTTGCCTGTTTTCTTTTACGTTTAAATATCCAATATTTACTGAATAAATAGCTGATGACATTCGCAATGGTATAAGAAATGGCCTTGGAAACGCTATAGGGCAAACGGAAGTGAATTAAAAGAAAATAAATTCCAAAGTCTAATGCGCCGATAAATGGCGTTACAATCAAATACCGGCTAATCTCTTTTTTAGTCTTCATATCAGTTTTTAACAACAATTTTCTTACCTGGAAATTGAGAGGGCTCTACTTTTAAATATAGAAGAATAACAATCCCCAGCATCATAAACCCAATGATATATGCTGCAAGGATATCTGTGGCCCAATGTGTGTTAAGATAAATCCGCGCGACAGAAACGCCCGCCATTAAAAAAATACATAGCAGGCCAATACTCCATCTCAACACCAAATTGATGCGGGAATTAACCAGCATGACAGTCAAAATAAACCCAAAAAATACCACATAATGGACCACATGTCCGCTGGGGAAACTCGCCTGTTGAAATTTTGGGAATATCACAACCTCATCGGGTCGATGCCGATTGATAACCAATTTCAATAAAATATTAATAATATCTGCGATAAAAACACTTAAAATAAACCATGCCTCTCTTTTATAAGAAGTGATAAAAAAAAAGAATGAAACACAGATGACCGACCAAATCATCTTATAATCCATCCCCCACCAACTAATAAAACTCATAAGATTTGAAAAATTTTTCCCTCTGTCTTGACGAATAATACCTGAAATATCGGCATCAAAAGTTGGCCAGAAAAAATGTACAAATAGCGAAAAAAGGGCGATGGAAATGACTACTCCTACATAAAACATAACAACTATTTTATGATCTGAACAAATTTTTTTAATTAACTTCATAGGGTTATTTTAGTAGAGGAAAAAAGAAAATCTATTGTACCGTGGTATAACAAGTGAACTGAAAAAAAATAAGAGGTTCTAACGTCCCGTCAACGGTAAAAACAAAAAATATGTAACTTATTAAGTTACATATGTTTATGTTATAGAAAAGCTGGGGACGCTGGCGGGACAAGGTTAGAACCTATTTTACATTTAACCGGTACCTAACAGCCCGCGCTGCACCTGCCCTTATAATGATCCCAGAACGAACAAGAGGTAAAATAAGTTGATTAACCCGGGATCTGTTAACCTTCATTTCCTTACAAATTTGAGAAGCACCCAAAACACCATACTTCCCGATCAGGACAACTAATTCCTCCTGCTTTGGCGTAAGACTGACTTGAGTAAGTTTAAAAGATCCTTCCTTAATGCGTCCTTGGACAATTACAACAGAGCTCCTCAATCCTTCAGCCACATATTCTACCCAATAAGTATAGTCATCGTCCATTTCGCGTGTTTGCTGGATCATATCGTAATAACGTGTCCGGTCCTGGGCAAAGAAATCATCAAGGCCGAGAGTAACTAATGGATCTATTCCTCTTTCCCACAAGAGCCATTGTGCAATAGCTCTGGCGACTCTCCCATTACCATCAACAAAAGGATGAATTGTTAGGAATTCGTGATGAAATACCGCGCTGCGAACTATCGGATGTTGATCATTATCCTTAAGCCACGTAAAGAGATCTTTCATTCGCCCAATCACCTTGGCAGGTGCAGGAGGAGTAAATATCACTTTTTTACGAGCATCAACAACATAATTCTGAACGCTTCGATACTTCCCCGCTTTTGTCTTTGGAAGCAACCCTTTGATCATCCGTGCGTGTACTGCCAACAGATCTTTTTCGGTAACAATCTTATTCTTATTTTTAAGCGTCGAACGCATAGCCGCAATACAGTTGGACACCTCAAGCTTCTGCTTTCCCTCAACTAGAACATCCTGACCTTCCGACACTGCTCTAACTTGTGCTAAAGACAATAGATTCCCCTCAATCCATGTTGAAGAATGGACACTCCTTGCAAACGCATCCTTCTCAAGAGGAACCTTTAAAACCTCTTGGAGACGCGCCCCATTGATAAGGGCTGTTGCGGAAGCAATATTTTCGAATAATTTAATTAGATGTGAAGTTATACGAAGCCTTGGCTTAAACATATACCAAGAATATCATATCGTATAGGTATTGTATAGAGAATTGTATAGGATGAGAAAATAAAACAATAGGGATAACAACATTATAAAAGGTTATAAACTGGGGTGAGTGTGGGGACTTGAACTATAATCAAGTAATTATTCACTATAAATCATAAACTATTGCACCGCAATAAGTTACATACGCATAAAACTGTGCTCCATTAATTATGCACATGACTTTCAGAAACCCTGATCAATTTCTTCCCATGCTTTCCTTGGCGCTTCATGTAGTGCCGTACTAATTTTTCTATATCATTTCCAAAACGGGCAGAAATTTTCTTCCTTGCTGCTCTAATTCGTAAGATTGTTGGATCATCTTTCATCGTATTATCCTCCCAACATTGCGTATGGAGTTGTTAACTGCGGTGTTATATAACCTAAAAGCGCATTGACCGCGCTCAAGTGTATAAATTTATTAGGGTTTGCCAAATGATTACAGTTCCATGTTAATAGGAAATCACATTTATAATATGTTGCCAAAGCCAGATGCATTGCATCACCTGTTGGATCTTTAGGCATTGCTTTATTAGCTACATAAGCTTTCACAATTTCAATAACGGATCTATCAATTTCAAGAACTAGTAAATCATCAATTAATGACAATGCGTCCTTTTTAATTGGATAATCCCCTTCATTCAATTCTTCAAAAACAGCATCACTCGTTACAAGTTCATATTTATGAGCATGATGATCCCACCATTCCCGAGTCCAGTCACGTCTGGCAATCATTTCCGGTTCAGTTCGAATCTCAAAATAAAAACTCGGGATACTGGTTTCTATATAAATTCGTTTTCTCACATTTAGATTATACCATAAAACTTAAAGTCTAAAACTGAATATTTAAGCTGTGTTATCTGAAAATAAATCTGAATCGCTT
>CAZKUL010000117.1:0-8499 GCA_964555945.1 uncultured Planctomycetales bacterium | reverse complement strand
GATATCATCATTGATTGGAAGCGTAAGGTACCGATACGCTCAGGAATTTTACGTTTTTTTGCCAACGAGTGCACCATTTTAGTCGAAGAAACCGACAAAACCATGGCCCAAGCCCAAAAACCCGGCGATCAAGCCATCAAGCACTAAAGATAACAATGTCATTCCGGAGCCCTAAAATATAATGTCATTCCGGCGAAAGCCGGAATCTTAAAGAAAATTGCCCGACTTTGTAACCTATTTGAGAAAGTAATTTTATGATAGCCGAAACAATCATCATTCTAACAATCATGTTCAAAAGGCCCTATTCCTTCGACGTCGATTAGTGGAGTAATACTATGGTAGCAGAAACAATTATTATCTTAACGATCATGTTTATTGCGGTTATGGGACCGTCTATTGTCATTGCCGTACTGGGTTATGCGGTGATCAAGGCCTTGGGACGTAATCCTTCGGCAGCGTCAAAAATCTTTGTGGGTATTGCAGTCATGCTGGTTTTTGTGGAGGCTATTTCCATTGTGGCTATCTTGGTCATTTTTCAATTGTTTCAAAACAAAGTCCACTAATGGCGGTTCCTCCCTCTTGATGGGGGAGGATAGGTGGGGGTGTAAAAAAATAAAATGGGTTTTAAGTACTGGGTAGAAGCCTTAATGGTGATAGGGTTGTTTCTGGTCGCAATTGCCGTCCCTTGCTATTTCGTAGCATCGTGGGGGGGCAAGATGATCAATGACATAGGCAATACCCCTTCCCAAAGCGCCCAGATCCAGGCATCGACAGGCTGGAAGATCATCGCCGTTGAAATAGTCTCTTTTGTAATGCTGATAGGCTTGTTTGCATTTTTATACAATCTCAATAGCGAGTGAAGATAAGGAGAGTTTTCTATGGGATGGAATTTGATTATCCAATTTTTGATTTTGACGGTGGTAGTCTCCGGCGGAATCATTTTTGCGCTTTATATGGTCCTCATCAGGACCGTGGATGGGGCCAAACAGCGCCTGGACCGCGATGCGGAAGCTGCCCGCCAGAGGGAGGCGGAATTAAACCAGAAGATCAAGGAGGCGGACGCGGAACTGCAGAGGCGCAATAAGGAACTCGACGTCATGGAAAAGAAGATGCGCCAGGAGCTCGAAGAGCAGACCACCAAACAAAAAGAAGAGATGATCAACAAGGCGCGTAGCGAGGCCGAAGAGATCATCACCAAGGCCCAGAATGCCCGGGAACAAATCCGCCGCGAAGTGGAAAAGACGATGGAAATAAAGATCATTGATTATTCTTCAGCCATTACAACGGAGATCCTCAGTATCAAGGTCAAGGAGGCTCTGGACAGTCATCTCATTTCGGAATTTATCGAAAAATTGAATAATGTCGACATGAGCCGTATCGGTATGGACATCAAGGTAGCGGATGTGATCTCAGCCACCGCCATCCCTGAGGCCTTATTGACCAGTATCGCCAAGGTTTTTAAGGACAAGCTTGGCCGGGACATTAAATTAAACCCCAAGATCGATCCCAAGGTCGTGGGAGGGATCATTTTGATGTTTGAAAGTCTGCAGCTTGACGGTAGTCTACAAAATTCACTAAAAGAATCGGCCAATGCATTGAAGCTTCAGGTGGAGAAGCAATATACTGTATAAATAAAAATGGGCAAAGCCAGTAAAGTCAAAGTCGAAGTAGGCGAAGTCCGCGAGCTGGTCGATTTGATCCAGGTCCTTAAAGACGTTGCGGACATGAAGTACCATGCCCTGGCCGCCCAAAGGATCAAATTCAACCGTTTCAACGAATCTTTCACAGAATTTTTCAGTTTAGTTGGATATTCCGAGATCCAGCATCCCCTAGTCTCTAACGGTAACAGCAATGCCATCATCCTGGTGATTTCAACGGAACGAGGATTCGTAGGGGACCTTAACAGCCGGGTGGTCGGCCGTGCCATTGAGGAAAAAGAAAAAAACCCCCAGTCCCAGTTTGTGGTGGTGGGCAAAAAGGGGATAACCAAGCTTGAAGGTATGGGCCACAAACTGTTAAAGACCTGGGAAGATATCGAGGACCGTGGTTTTTACGAAGTGGCTGTTGAGATCAAGACCTATCTGGTCAAAGAAGTCATGGAAGGGCGGGTTGGACGTGTCATCATTGTTTATCCCTGGCCCAAGGATTTTACGACGACCAAACCCAGGGCTGTTAAATTACTGCCCTGCGAAGACCTTTTACCCAAGCAGGCCCAGACGGTGCAAAAGATCCGCCGTGTGCTCGAAGAATCAGATCCATTGGATATGACAGGCTATCTGGCAGACCTGTGGCTTTCTTCCAAGATCTATGAAATATTTTTTGATACCAATCTGGCCGCTGCCGCCGCGCAAACCCAGCAGTTGGACAGCAGCCTGACTAAAATGCGTAAAGAACGGGATGTGGTCAAATTAAAGTACCGCAAAGCTAAACGCAATGATATTGATAAAAGTTTACGCGAAGTCTTCTCCGCCAGAATGATGGTAACTAAATAAATTTATTTGAACATGAATTATGATGCGTAGGGACGGACCTTGTGTCCGCCCATGGGTCAGAGGAGTTGACATATGGAAAAAGCCGAAAAATCAGATAAGCCGATTGTCGAAGAACCATTGCCTGAGGGTGTAGTTAAAAATACCGGCCGTGTGGCCGCTGTCCAGGGGCCTGTGGTCGACGTGCGTTTTCCCGAGGACGAGGAGGCGCCCGCGGTGTATGACTGCATCATCACGCATACCTATGACGGCAAGAAAATCACTTTACAGACCTCAGAACATATCGGCCCTGGCCTTGTGCGCTGCAGTTCTTTTAATGAGACATTGAATCTGCAATTAGGGGCGCCTTGTACCAATACGAAACGCCCCACAGCCATCCCCATCGGTGACGGCTGTTTCGGCAGGGTCATGGATGCCTCTGGCCGGCCATTGGATGAATCCGGCCCGTATGACTGTCCTGACATGGTCCCCATCCGTAAACCTGCTTTACAGGTCAGTTTTGACCTTAAGAAAAAAGGCCGTGAAATCCCCGAATTATTGGAAACAGGGATCAAATATATTGATTTGCTTTATCCGATGATCAAAGGCAGCAAGACAGGAGTCCTCGGCGGTGCCGGTTGCGGGAAGACTGTCGTTATCCTGGAGCTTATCAATAACATCGTCAAGGCCCACGGCGGTGCCTGCGTGTTTACAGGCATTGGCGAGCGCATCCGCGAAGGCAATGAGCTTTATTATGAGCTTCATGAAGCGCATCTTTTGCCCAAGGTCATGCTGGCCTTTGGCCAGATGGACCAGCCGCCCGGTGCCCGGGCGGAGGTGGTCAACGCGGGCCTGACCATGGCTGAATACCTACTGGCCAAAAACAAGGACGTGATCCTCTTTATGGATAATTTGTACCGTTTTATCCAGGGCGGCCAGGAAGTCTCGACACTTTTAGGCCGTGTGCCGGCGGAAACCGGTTACCAGCCCACCCTGGCCTCTGAGGTCAATACGGTCCAGGAACGTATCCGGTCGGTGGAGGGCGGCGGTTCCATCACCGCCATGCAGGCCGTTTATGTGCCTGCCGATGACATGACAGACCCCGCGGTCGTCTCCATCTTCGCCACCCTCGATGGTGTCGTGGTGCTTTCCCGGGACCTGGTCCAGCGCGGCATGTACCCGGCCATTGATCCCCTGCAAAGTTCATGCACAAATCTCGATACCAACGTGGTGGGCCGCCGCCATTATGAAATGTCCCAGCAGGTCATCCAGCATTTTAACAAGCATAATTCGCTCAAACGTATCGTTGCTGTCATTGGTTTGGAGGAGCTTAGCAAGGACGACCAGAAAATATATAAACGTGCGGAAAAGCTATACAATTTCATGACCCAGCCTTTCACCGTATCCGAAGTATTCACCGGCAAAAAAGGCGAATACGTCCCTCTGGAAGACAACATTCTCGGTTGTGAAAGGATTTTGCGCGGGGATTACGACCACATGGAAGCGCAAGATTTCTACATGATCGGCAAATCCCCCCGGATCTAGCACACCGCATTACGTCATTGCGAGGAGGCGTAGCCGACGAAGCAATCTCAATCCCTGGTCGCCTGTGGGGTGGCAGGCCTTATAAAAAACATATTCTTACGTCCTATATCTATTAACTGAAGTTATTTATTTTTTCTTTTTCTTTAGGTCAATTTATTAAATAGAGTTTATAATCAAATATCTATTATATTGTTAGTAATTTTGGGATATGAAATAAACAGATTGCGTCATTAACCTCTATGTACAAACCCGTCGCCAACAAAATTCTCGTCGATGTCCTTGTCAAATCAGGATTAGTCAATCCTGAGGATGCGGACAATTATGTCCAATCGGCCAAGAAGGAACATAAGAACCTCAACAGCTATCTGATCCGCCAGGGTATCCTGACGGAACGTGAGATTGTCGAGGCGCTGTCCAAAGAATTAAACCTGCCCGTTGTGGATTTAAAAGAAAAAGAAATCCCCCAGGCCGTCATTGACCGCGTCCCGGTCAAGTTTGCTTCCTTTTACAAGTTCATGCCCGTTGGCATTGAAGGCAACACGCTCACCCTGGCCATCTCCTCGCCGCTGGATGTGCGCATGGCCGATGATATTAGGGTGCATCTGGGCCTTCAACCCCTGGAAGTGCTCGCACTGCGCAGTGATATAAATGAGGCCTTAAAGAAATATTATGGGCTGGCTTCAGACACCATTGACCGTATCCTCACCAAGGACCCCAGCAAAAGAAAATTCGACGGCAACCAGGAAACATGGGTCGAAGACATTGAACGGCAAAGCGAAGACCCTTCGGTGGCGAAACTGGTCAATCAGATTATTCTGGAAGCCTATCAAAAAAGGGCCACCGACATCCATTTTGAACCCTACCGCGACAGGATGCGCCTGCGATACCGTATTGACGGCATTTTGATGGACGCCAATTTACCGCCGGAAGCCCGCCATTTTTTGCTGCCCATGCTCTCGCGCATCAAGATCATGTCCAATTTAAGCATCACTGAAAAGCGACTGCCCCAGGATGGCAGCACGGTGGTACGTACCAAGGACCAGGATTTGGACTTGCGTATTTCCACCATGCCGGCCCTGCGGGGGGAGAGCATGGTCATCCGTATCCTGCCGACCAAATCCATGCGCACCCGTCTGGAAGATTTAGGGCTCAATGAGGGGAACGCCCGTAAATTCAGGGAACTGATCCAATCCTCCCATGGCATCATTTTTGTCACAGGCCCGACAGGTAGCGGTAAGACAACCACCCTGTATGCCTGCCTGCATGAATTAAACCGGGCGGACCAAAAAATAATCACCATTGAAGACCCTATCGAATACGAAATGGACGGTATCACCCAGATCCAGATCAGTCCCAAATTGAATTTTAGTTTTGCGGAAGGTTTAAGGAGCATCTTGCGCCATGACCCGGACATCATCATGGTGGGCGAGGTGCGTGACCTGGACACCGCCGAGATCGCCATCCGCACCGCCCTGACGGGGCACCTGGTGTTTTCCACCCTGCATACTAACGACGCCGCCAGCGGCATTACGCGTCTGATCGACATGGGGGTCGAGCCTTATCTGGTGGCTTCGTCCGTCGAGGCCTTCGTGGCCCAGCGCCTGATCCGTTTGATTTGTCCGCATTGCAAGGAAGAGGATGAAAAGGTCCCTGATACCGTCCGCCAGGAGATGGCCCGTTCGCTCAAGATTCTGCCTAAAGAGGTCAAGGTCTATCATGGGCAGGGATGTGATATTTGCAATAAGACCGGTTATTACGGCCGCACGGCGATCTATGAAATCCTGCACATGGAAGAATCCATCCGTGCCCTGTTGACCACCAAGCCCGGCACAGAACATGTCAAGCATGCCGCTATGAAAAACGGCATGGCCACCCTAAGGCAAAACGGCTGGCAATGCGTGGCCGCCGGCATCACCACTGTGTCCGAAATTTTATACGTGACCTCCAAGGATGACTGGTCTTCCTTGCCGAGCAGTCCTAAAGTGCCCAACATAGCCAGTGATAAAATGTCCGATAGCCCTGCGCCTAATAATATCGACCTTGCAGAACTCTACAGGTATCAAAAAAGCAAGCCCGCTAAAATCGGGACGCATTGAATTAAAATGTGATTCCTGCCCCCTGGTGGGGCGGTCTAGGGTGGGGGAAATCCGGACATATTGAATTAAATCAAGGAATATAAAGCACCATGCCATCCTATTTCTATAAAGCCAAGAAAGACGCCATCAACGCCATCACAGGGCAGATCAGTGCCCAAAATGAAGAAGATGCCCTGGAGATGATCAATCAATTGGGCCTCATTCCGGTCTCCATCGAGGAAAGCAACGCCGAGGGTGTTTTATTCCGGGACATCCGTGAGGTCAAGGTCAAAGGCAAGGAGTTGTATCTTTTCAGCAAACAGTTGGCTAATCTGCTTAAAAGCGGAGTGACCCTCTTAAAGGCCTTGGAAGTCCTGTCAGAACAAACCAAAACCGTTTATTTTTCAAAAGTGTTGGATGATATTTCCATCGGCGTTAAAAGCGGCCGGTCTTTCTCGGCGTGTCTGGAGGATTATCCCTCAATTTTTTCCCCTTTGTTTGTGGCCATGGTGCGTGCCGGCGAAGAGATGGGCAAATTGCAAAAGATGCTTAACAGCGTCGCTGATTTTCTAAAGGCCCAGGAGGAATTTTCCTCTAAAGTGCGTTCCGCCATGGTATACCCCTTGTTTATGCTGGTCATTGGGGTTTCAACGGTCATTTTTATCCTGACCTTTGTCATGCCTAAAATGGCCGTGATTTTTGCGGGTGCAGGACAAGCGCTTCCATTGCCGACACGGATCGTCATGAGCATAAGCCAATATTTTAAGGCCTATGGCCTTGGCACGATCATCGTAGGGGCGATTATTTTCCTAGGTTTCAATCGTTGGCGCTCCACCACCCGTGGCTCCATTATCATCGGCCAATTCTTGTTAAATCTTCCCTGGATACGTGATTTTGTTTTAAAGGTGGATTTGGCGCGTTTTACGAGGACCCTGTCTTTATTATTGGAAAGCGGGCTTACCATTATCCGCTCGATCGAAATGGCAACGCCCACCATGCATAATCCTCAGTTAAAAATGGACCTCCATCTATGCATCCAGAGTCTGGCGGGAGGGGAGAATTTGGGGACCTGTTTGTCGCGCTCGAGCCTGATACCACCGATGATGGTGCAGTTGATCACCGTGGGAGAAGAATCAGGGTCGCTGCAAGAATCGCTGCGGGACATTGCCGAAAGTTACGAATCAGACATCAATGAAACCACAAAAATGATCACCACGGTGCTGGAGCCAGTATTGATACTGGCCGTAGGCGCTGTCGTTGGATTGATCGTCTTTGCCATGCTCCTTCCCATATTCTCCATGGACCTCATGGCACGCTAAAGCTTTGACCGTTGTCATTCCCGAATGTTTTTGTCTGGAATCCAAAATAGATCGATTCGCATAAGAGAACGTAAGAATATATTTTTTCTAAGACCGGACGCACGACCCCCATCCCCCCAAGCACGGCGTTTCGGGGCCACGTTGTAAGCAGCCCCTGCACGCCTGTGGGGTAGCAGGCCTTATAAAAAACATATTCTTCCGTTCTCTTTAGCCATAGATAACAATAGCTGCCATATCTTTAAGGTAGATCTTTAGCTATCCATGCGTCTCATCGGGTGGCCGAGGGAGGGGCATCGCCCATGGCGCCCGGAGGGTGCTTTCAAACCCGAGGACGACATGGGGAATCCCGAGGACAGGACCCGATGAGTAGCAAAAAATTTTTTCTCTAAGTCATTAATTAATGTGAAATACTTATTTCTATCCACCATCTTGTTCTTTGTCATGACCAAATGCGCTGGCGCGGAAATTGATGCCAGTTTTAATCCTCCAGGCTGGCAAAGTTGTTCCGGGGACCATTTTGTGGTCCTTTATCCGACGAGCGATGATGAGGAGGTGGCCCATGACATTCTGAATCACGCTGAAGATTATTATAATAATATCGCTGATGATATTGGTTACTCGCGTTACCAGAATTTTTGGACCTGGAATGATCGTGTCAAGATTATCCTGTTTGAGACCCAAGAAAGCTACGTGCGCGAGTCAGGCCAGCCGCCCTGGTCCAATGGATTTGCGTCCCTGTATTCGGAATTATTCAAGTCGCGTATCATTGTCAGCTACCGCGACCAGCCGCGCTTTGTGGAGGTGCTGCTGCCCCATGAGATAACGCATTTGATTTTGCATGATTTTATCGGGTTTGACCGTCCCATCCCCAGGTTTTTTGACGAGGGGGTGGCCCAGCTCGAACAAAAAGATGATAACTTAAGCCACATGGATGTCATTGCCAAACTCATTGAGGGTGGACAGATCATCCCTTTGCAAGATCTTTTGGCCTATGACCTTATGGCCCATAAAGATGATGCGAGGTCGGTATCCATTTTTTATGTAGAAAGTCTTTACATTGTTGATTTTTTGATTAAAACTTATGGTAAGGAT
>CAZKUL010000116.1:0-8512 GCA_964555945.1 uncultured Planctomycetales bacterium | reverse complement strand
TCTTGGAAGGCTTCTTTTTTAACTAAGGGGGGTAACGATCACTTGACCCTTCCCTCGGAAAAATTTAAGGTGTTTTATGTAGAGACGCCATAAATGGCGTCTCTACGCACAAGCTCAATACCACGTAATTAGGAGAGTCCCTCGATGGGGACTTCGGGATTGACATCAGCGTTGTAATCAACGCCGTTTAGGCCGAAACCGAAGAGTTTGAGGAAATCGCTGTTGTAGCCTTTGACATCGGCGATTTGAGAAAGATTTTCATTGGCGACAATAGCCCAGAGTTGACCTACCTCCTGCTGGACATCCTCGCGCATCTCCCAGTCATCCACGCGCACGCGGCCCTGTTCATCGGTGGGAATCTCGTTTAGAGGCCGGTTATTGTACAAACGTTGGGAAAATAGACGATCAATTTGATGGATGCAATCTTCATGGAGGCCCTTTGCTTTCATCACCTTCATCAGCAAAACAAAATAAAGCGGGATAAAAGGAATGGCCGATGAACTTTGGGTCACGAGCGCCTTATTCACCGAGACCAACGCCCGGCCACCTATTTTTTTCATACGCTCATCCAAACGGTGCGCAGTCGCCTCCAGATCATCCTTGGCGGCACCAATGGTGCCATTGCGGTAGACGGCCGTTGTCACATCGGGACCGATATAAGAATAGGCGACTGTGACGGCCCCCGGCGCCAAAAGGTTTTCTTTCATCAATGCCTCAATCCAAAGCTGCCAGTCTTCGCCCCCCATGACTTTGATGGTTTGGCGGATCTCTTCTTCTTGAGCGGACTCAAGGGTGACTTCGGTGACCTTGTTGCTTTCAAAATCAATGCTCTTGTTGGTATAGGGTTTTTCCTTGGGTTTAAGAACAGATTTATACACTTCCCCCGTTTTAGGGTCTGTGCGTCGAGGTGAGGCCAGGGAATAAATGACGCCGTCCACTTGGCCCCAATCCCTCTTGATCGCTTCACACACCTGACGCCGCATCTCATCGGAAAAGGCGTCCCCGTTAAAACTTTTCGCATAGAGTCCTGCTTTGCGGGCGGCCTGCTCAAAAGCAGCGGAATTATACCATCCGGCCGTGGCCGTGCGTTTGGTATCGGCGGATTTTTCAAAAAACACACCCATCGTCGCTGCCCCACAGGCAAAGGCCGCGGTTATGCGTGAGGCCAGGCCATAACCCGTTGAAGCGCCGATCACTAAAACCTTCCGGGGGCCGCCGGTGACAGGACCCTGGGATTGCACATACTTAATTTGCTCAGCCACATGAGCGGCACACCCTACCGGATGCGCGGTGGTACAAATAAATCCTCTAATTTTTGGTTGAATAATCATAAATGAAATCTAGCATTTCTGTCATCCTGAACGAAGTGAAGGATCTCAACAAGATTAATTCTATCAGAGATTCTTCGGAGCAACAGCGAATGTCCGGTATGAGGACCTGCGCTCAGAATGACAAGAGTATCATAAAGATGTTTTCTTGGCCACAATCACAATACCCGATGTGGTCAGCACAAAACGTTGCAGGTCCAGGGCTGCATCAAAACCAATTTTGGTCCCTGCAGGAATATCCACATCTTTATCAATGATGGCCCCCTGGATTTGTGCCCCTTTACCGATGGTGACACTGTCCATAATCACCGAGTTTTTAATTAAGACACCGTCTTTAATGACCACATTATTGGACACCACCGAATGCTCAATTTGGCCGCTTTCCAAAACACACCCCGCCGAAACCAATGAATCGACGATGCTCCCAGGGGTCTTGCCGGTGGTATACACTCTCAAGGGCGAATAGTGATGATAATGGGTGCGCAAAGGCCATGAAGTGTCGTACAAATCAAATTTAGGTTTGATTCCGCAGAGGTCCATGTTGGCCTGATAATAGGAATCCCGCGTTCCGATATCGCGCCAATAGGAAGATGTTTCATTTTCACGGGCAAAATCGTAGGCGTAGACTTTGAGCTTTTTGGCAATCATCTGCGGTATGATATTTTTTCCAAAATCATGGTCGGAATCCAATTTGGCAGCATCAGCCGCCAATTCCTTTTTAAGCATATCGGTATTAAATAAATAGATGCCCATGGAACCAAAAATTTGATCCGGACTTCCAGGAATGGTCTTTGGCTTCTCGGGTTTTTCCTGAAAACCGACCACCATATTTTGTTTGTTGACCTCGACGACCCCAAAATGGATGGAATCATTTTTGGGCATGGTGATGCAGGCGACCGTCATGTCCGCGCCTTTTTGGGTGTGGTAATCGATCAATTGACGATAATCCATCTTGTACACATGGTCCCCGGCCAAGACCAAGACCACCTTAGGGTTATAATCCCCGACCATGTTCAAATTCTGATAGATGGCGTCGGCCGTGCCCCGGTACCAGTCGGTTGAGATGCGCTGCTGGGCAGGCACCACGTCAATAAATTCGCCTAATTGATTGGAATAAATATGCCATCCCTCAAGGATGTGACGCTGCAGGGAAAATGACTTGTACTGCGTCAAAATAAAAATACGCCGCAGGCCGGAATTGACACAATTGGAGAGCGCAAAATCAATGATGCGATAAATGGCCCCAAAGGGGACCGCCGGTTTGGCCCTGTCACGGGTCAAAGGGTCCAGGCGTTCGCCTTTGCCGCCGGCGAGAATAAACGTCAACACATCACGCATGGAATCAACCTTCTGTTGCGAAACCACTTTCTTAAGCTCCCTTTTTTTGAAGAGGAAATACCGGTCCTTTGTTCTTTTTGCTTGGACCCTTCCTCTTTTTTTTGCTATTTATGATATCATGAATTTTTTGAACATCAACTTTATCTTCAAGGCCCAGCTTTTTAGCACCTGCCAGCAACTCCAAGGCTTTTTTAACTTGCCCCAATTCAGCATAACTGCGGGCCATGCCAAAATAGGCTCCGGAATCTTTGGGGGAATAATCAAGGACCCTCTGGTATTGGTCAATGGCACCCGAATACTCCTTTAAATTCTCATAGGCGATGCCCAGACCCACTCGGGCTGATAGATCACCCGGCAAATAGATGCCCGCAAGCCGATAGGATTCAAAAGCTTTTTTATAGTCTTTACGCCTATTATAAATTTTCCCCAAGATCACGTAAGCGGGCCCGTAATCAGGGGCCACCCGAAGCGCTTCTTTAGCTTCCAAAAGGGCGCCCTGGTCTGCACCCATCGCTTCCAGAATATAAGCCCTGCCGGTAAAAGGAAACGGATCAATGCGTTTGGTGCCCAACTTAAATAAATCCATGGGGCGCGGTTTCCACTTAGTCAAATCAATGGCCAAACGGTCAATGACAGGCTTATTTAACGGCGTCTGCTTTAAAAAAATAACGCCATCATCATCCAGGTAAACAATGGACCAATTTTTAAGAGAATGGAACATCTTAAGACAGGCCCGAGGGATCTGCTGACGTGCATTATTTAATAAGGCCCCGGTAAGATTATCCTTGCGTTCGAAATAGGCGAAAGCATTGGCATTGCCTTCCTGCCAAATTTGCTGATAATTCTGGAAAAAGTCAGCCCCGTATTCTTCCGTCCTTCCATCAATAAAGACCTTAACATTGGGATAGGCCCGTCCGATCAAATACGCGCCGGAATTAAAATCATTAAAAAAATTGCCTTTGATGTGCAGCCGCAGGAGAAAGTCAACGGCCTTGTAGGGATAAACGCGTTTGGAGACACCAAAAAATTCACTTTTACGATTATAGGTATCAAAATCAAAATAACCGTTAGTCGACATTTGCAAGCCAAAATTGAGCATCCAAAGCATGAGGCCTAACTTACACAAGGTCCCCGTCAAATCTTTGAACTTGGATGATGAAAAACGCAAAGGGACAAAATTCTCCCACGACAGGGAAATGGCATTGACCATAAAGACCATATAAGCGGCCACCGCAAAAAAGATCAGGTTCCGGATGGCAGCGAGTGAAAAGCCCAGAAAAATGACCCACACCATCAGACTGCTGATATCAATTTTGCGACGGTTTAAGATAAAACTGAACGAAGAAATGAGGATCAGGACCTTGTACCATAAATAGTGGTCGGTCAAAATGGTGTTGGCAGTGATGGGCTTTTGCAATTCAAGGATATGCTCAAAAAATATTTTATTGTCCCCGGCCAACCGAAAGAACACACTGACCGGATACCAGGCCCCCTTAAATGTCAGGGGGTTCACACAGCAAGCGAAGATCAAAAGAATAAAAATCTTCTTTAGCGTTTGATATTCTTCATCCGTCAAGCGGCCTACAGTATTCCATTCATAAGGTAAGGGCAGGCGCCGCTTGATGAACTCTGAAATAATGCCTACAGCCGCCAGCAAAGGCCCAAAAAAGAAAAAACCGTGCATATTGGCCCATAATATCTGAAGTACTACTAATGCATATATGGCCCAGCGCTTGTTTAAGTGCAATGAAAGAATGTATATCTCCAGCACAAAAAACAGGAGGCTAAAAATATCGGGACGGATCGTAAAGCGGGTTTGATAGACCATCAATACCATCAGCAGCGTCGCTGCGGTCAACCATTGGCGGTCACGGCTGTAGCCTAAAAACAACATGACCATGAATGTCACGGCCACTACGATAGATTGCATGGAGATCAATCCATTGAAACCATAGGCCTTTTGGACTTGGTAGACCAGTACTTGAAACAGCCACTCATGGTTGACCCAGGGCTTGCCTGAAATGCTGCAGGAGAGAACATCGTAATTAGGGACAAAGCCGTGATGGGAAATCCACCAGCCCATGCGTAAATGAAGCCACAGATCCAGGTCTTTGATCTCAAGGCTCGAGGTAAAGGTGATGAGGCCAAAAAGCATGGCCAGGGTCAGCCAGCCAAGGGTCGTACTCAAATTTTTCCAAAACTGTTCGCTCATATTATTAAATCTTTCGAATCGTAGAGACGCCATTTATGGCGTCTCCAGAAACGACATTCATCAAAGACGCCATAAATGGCGTCTCTACGATTTAAAAAACGCCGCCTCCAACAATTGCCTCGTATACGGATGCGATGAGGATTGAAGGACGGTTTTGACGGGTCCTTCTTCCACTATCTTTCCCTGGTACATGACGATTATTTTATCACTAAAATGGCGGACTAGACGCAAATTATGGGAAATAAAAATGTAGGTGAGATTAAAATCCTGTTTTAATTTCTTAAGCAGGTCTATGATCTGCTTTTGCACCAGGGTATCCAGTGCTGAAACAGCCTCATCTAAAATCAGCACCTTGGGTCGGGCCAACAGCGCCCGGGCAATGGCGATGCGCTGACGTTCGCCGCCGCTGAATTCATGAGGGAATCGCTGCAATACTTGGGCCGAAAGTCCTACAGCCATAAGCACTTCTTCTATTTTCTCTCGCAGTTGTGTCGCTGTTAAACCACGTTCTAGCCACAGGGCCTCTTTGAGAATTTCCTGCACATTCCATAAAGGATCCAGGGATTGATATGGGTCTTGAAAAACCATCTGCAAGCTACGGGCTTGGGCTTCAATAGAGCCCGAATCTGGAGAAACCAATCCCATCATCATTTTGGCCAGGGTGGTCTTCCCGCAACCAGACTCACCAATAATGGCCAAATGGTCACCCTGGTCCAAAGAAAGGCTCACATCATCCACGACCCTTCGATGGCCGTACGATTTAGAGACATGTTGAAGGTCTAAAACACTCATTGAAAGGCCTCTACTAATTGCCGGGTGTACTCGTGCCGTGGCTGTTTGATGACCTGGGTCACAGTCCCTTTTTCCACAATCTCTCCCTGCCTCAGAACAATGACTTCATCAGCCATATGGGCGATCATCCCCAAATCATGTGTAATAAGCAGAATAGACATATTCTTTGTGCGCAGGCGTCCCAATAATTCCATGATCTTAATCTGCAGGGTGACATCCAAACTGCTGGTAGGCTCATCCGCGATGATTAAAGAAGGGCCGCCAATGATGGCCTGGGCCACCATGGCCCGCTGACGCATGCCACCGCTGAGCTGATGAGGATAACTCGTATAAACACGCTGCGGGTCGGGCAGCTCCACCTCGGATAGAGTATCTATAATTCTTTTATGCCGCTCGGCCTTAGATAAGGCTGTGTGCGCCATCAAAACCTCATCTAATTGTTGACCGATGGTAAATAAAGGATCAAAAGCGCTTAAAGGCTCCTGGAATACCATACCTATCCTAGCCCCCCGCAATTGCCGCATGCCCTCGGCAGATAACTCCAACACATTCCGCCCTTCAAAAACGATGCTCCCCTCCTTTAAACTCAATGCCGACGGTAATAAACGTAAAATAGATAAGCCGATCGTTGTCTTTCCGCTCCCTGAGCCTCCGGCAATGGCCACAATCTTTCCCGTAGGCACATCAAAGGATACGTTATGGACAAGTGTCTTTGCACCTACGCCGACGGAGAGGTTGTTGATGGATAACAAGGTACTCATGATTCAACGACCTCCCTGAACATGGGATCAAAAGCATCCCTTAAGGCATCGCCTACAACATTAAAACTCATGACAGCGATAAAAATAAATAATCCCGGGAGCAATATCCAAGGGGCAAACAGGACAGGAACTATCCCCATGGCATCGGAGAGCAAGTTGCCCCAGCTGGGAATAGGGTCCTGGATCCCCAAACCCACCACACTTAAACCCGCTTCTGCTAAAATATAGGAAGAAATAGTCA
This sequence comes from uncultured Planctomycetales bacterium, assembly GCA_964555945.1. Lineage (GTDB taxonomy): Bacteria > Omnitrophota > Gorgyraeia > Zapsychrales > Fredricksoniimonadaceae > JABDGZ01. The sequence continues at coordinate 1,840 of CAZKUL010000116.1, read as the reverse complement.
ACATCAAGGTAGCCACGGAAAATGAAATTGTTTGGGGCAAAATATGTTTGAAAATAATAGCCATATCCGAAACCCCAAGTGTCTTGGCCACCAAGACAAAATCCCTCTCCCTCAAGGAAAGCGCCATGCCCCGGATAATGCGTGCCAACGATGCCCAGCCAATAAAGGCCAAAATGAGGACAACACTCAAATAGACTTGCAGGGAATTAAAATTGTCCGGTAACGCGGCCCTCAAGGCCAGCATCAAATAAAATCCGGGTATCATCATGAACATTTCACAAAGCCGCATTAGGGCACCATCCAACCACCCGCCAAAATAGCCTGCAATGCCGCCAATCAAAAGCCCTAGGATAAATGAGATGGCGACACCCAACAGGCCGATGGACAAAGAAATCCTTGCCCCGTACCAAATACGCGAGAATAAATCACGCCCTCGCGCGTCCGCGCCCCATAGATAAATCCGGCCCGGCGCATCCACACCCAAAAGACGCCCGCCCTTAAAAAAATGCAACGGATACCTTCGCGCAGGATCAATGACATAGACCCGTCGGTGCACCGCATCAAAAGTCAAAGACCTCCCGTAGATAAAGGGACACACCCATCGTCCTTGATCCTCGAATTTAATGGCTGTTGGCGGACAATAGGAAAAATCGCGGTCTTCATCTTGATAAGAATAAGGACATACGACATCCGCCAAAATAGCCATCCCGTACAAAAAAGCTAAAAGCCATAAGCAAAGCATGGCCATACGGTTGGTACGGAAAGAGGCTAAAGCCATATGGATACGGCTGTTCTTCATTTGACCCTAATCCGGGGATCAACCCAGGTTAGTAAAATATCCGCCAGAATATTACCGATGACCAAAAGTACTCCTGCTAATAGGGTAGAGCTCATCACCAAATAGACATCCTTGGAGCGGACCGCCGTCAACAACAAGGACCCCAAGCCAGGCCAGGAACAAACAATTTCTATTAAGGCAGCTCCGCTTAACAGGGAAGCGAATTCGTAGCCTAAAAGGGTGACCAGAGGATTAAACGCGTTACGCAGGGCATGACGGTAGATGACCACCCCTTCTGGCAGGCCTTTGGCACGGGCACCCAGAATATACTGCTGGCGCAAAACACCCAGCATACTGCCGCGCATGATCCTTTGCAGTGAGGCCATGGAAGACAAAGAAAGGACTGAAGCAGGAATAACCAAATGGAGCGCGGTATCCTTTATTTTCCCAAGGATCGTCATGTCATCATAATTAGGGCTGTGCATGCCGCCCAGTGGAAGGCCTCCCCACCGGCTGGCGGCGTATAAAACCAGTACCGCTAAAAAGAAACTGGGTGTGGAAAAGGCGGCAAAAGAGAACACAGAAAGGATGCGATCCACCCATTGATTACGCCTCAGCGCCGCCCAAATGCCGAGCGGTATGGCCACTCCCCAGGTCAAAAGCAGGCTGGTGAACGATAAAATGAAGGTATTAAACAAACGGCTGCCCAGGACATGGGTCACAGGCACATTATAGTAAAAAGAATAACCCCATTCTCCGTGCAGAATATTGATGAGCCAATGTCCATATTGCTCTAACAGCGAGTCATTGAGATGATAAAGTTTCTCGTAACGGTCGACCGTGTCCTTAGAAATTTGCGGATTGAGCCGCAAACAATCAAAAAAATTCCCCGGTGTTGCATGCATCAGCCAGAAGGTAAAAAAACTGACCGCGAGCAAGAGCAGGATTATCGAGCAAAGGCGTTGGATGATGTGTTTGAGCATATTCATGTGCACGTATTGTAAGAGATAAATTTGTTCTTTTTGCTCCTGGAATCGCTTTTTTAACGCCAAAGGTCTCATG
>CAZKUL010000115.1:0-8610 GCA_964555945.1 uncultured Planctomycetales bacterium | reverse complement strand
ACAGACGCCAGGGTGGCGGAAGAATTTAAAGCGGTTTGGTTAATGGCCGTCATGGCGGCCGTAAGGCCAAAAGTCCCACCGGGATTAAAAACACCGCTCGTATTGCCTATGAAATGGGTACTTACCAACTCCAGGGCCGAGGAAGATGCCAGGGCAGTGTCATAAAGAACGCAATTGGATAATATTATCAGTGCAGCTGTGCTCAAGAAAAGACCGAACCGCTGATCTGCCATTTTGGAGAGAATATTCATATGGATACCTTTCCAACAGCCTAGCTTCGCTGATTTATTAATTTATCAAAGTATTACTAAAATCCGGGGGACGTTAAATATCTTAATATTTAATGTAGAAGTTCTCAATATAAAACTATTTTAATTTATTTTTAGGATGGGACGTGATAAAGAGGGGGCAGTTGGATGATTTCTAGCAGACTCTAAATTTAATTATTATTAGTTGTCATTCCGGTGAAAGCCGGTCCTCATGCCGGACACTCGCAGGTGCTCGGAATCTTTAAAAGATCCCGACTTTCGTCGGGATGACATGGTCTTAAGGACTAATTTAACAATGTACTAGTAGGCGCCCAAATTTATAGCGGTGGCGGAACGAGGATTTCCTGAAAGATCTCGCGGAGGATATCCATACGTATTTGTCCCCGCATGTATGGCAGGACTTCCGGTTTGGAGGGTGAATTCATTTAACAAGGGATTCAAGAACTCTGGATCTTCGCCCAGCAGATTACCGTCCGTTGAGTTGATGGTAGAGCCGGACCCTGAGATCATGGTGGATGCCCTTCCAACGGTGCCGTTGAAGCTCAAGTTATTGTGCCATTTATTATTTGTATTTGAACCATTTGTCGAATTATCCATCAAGGAGACATTGGGAGAGTCCCATTTGTTTTTTACTTGTACAGCGACGGCAACATTGTTGATGAAGATGTTGTTGGCGCCATTGACTACATTGATTTCGCCGCGCCAGGTGCCGAGGCCTATTGTGTCAAGTTCATTGCCCCTGGTCGTGTTGTTAAGGACTGTGACATTATTGCTAAGGAAGACATGGATACCAGCGCCGCCGTTGCCGAAGACGAGATTGTTTTCCACCAGGGTCTGCGGGGCATAGATGCCATAGCTGCTATTATTCTGGGTATTGCGGAAATCGTCGATGATAATGCCGTTACCGTCGCTGTGTATCGCGTGGCCGTCGCTATTCTCGGCATTATTAAAAACAATGTTATCACTGATAATATTATGGAAACCACCTCGTGTGTCTGAAGCAACAGCCTGCCAGGTGCTGATCCCGCTTACCTCATACGGAGAGGTATTGGCGTTGCCAAAAACAATATTACCCTCGACAACCAGATAATCTGTATGATTAGCACCCACACCGGCCCCGCCGTGATCATGGATAAGATTATTGATGATTTTCATGTGGTCTCCAGGAGAACCATTTGAATTAGAAACGACACCATTCTCCATTGAGCCCGGGATGAGGTGTCCCACTAAATTAAATCCGTCTATGATGATAAAATGTTCTTCGTCAAAACGAAATGAATTATTGTATCCCGCAGCATCAGCCGTGGGTACCTGGACCGTCGCCTCATGAAGCATTGAGGAACGAAAAACAAGATATCCGCCAGGGGTATCACTGGTCCCGCTTAATCCCATCGCGTTATTACTATGGGTATAGGTCCCTGGTAGAACGTTGACACAGGTCCCCCCATGTGTCCCGCCGGAGGCTTGTAAAGCAACGATCGCATGGGCAATGGTGAGCCAGGCTTTTCCTGCAGATGTTCCATTGTTTGAATCACGGCCATTCGTAGATACATAATAGTTAGTGCTACAGGTATAGGGCTGAGTGATATAAGGGACAGTGGGGATAGAGACTAAAATCGGGATGATGATGGGCGTGGAAGAATATCCGGTCGCAGCCATTGTCAGCGTTAAATTGATTAAATGCCCTCTTGGACAAGAAGAGGATATGGAAAATTGAAAGGGAGAAGCCAAATTTTGGGCGTTTTGCTTTACAGCAATAGTGCCGTAGGTGGCGCTGTTTTGGCTTACGGTTACACAAGAATCCGGGGAACTCAAGGTTGCGGCAGCATTTAAAGCGGTGTGATGAATGGCCGTAATAGTAACAGAAAAATTAAAAGTCCCTCCGGGATTAAAGACACCATTGGCATTGCCTGTAAAATCAGCTCGCACCATCTCCAGGCCCACAGGAGCTGCCATGGCCGTATCATTAAAATTTATATTGGATAAAATTAGAAGTGCAATGACTCCAAAAATTAATCGTGCCATTTATGATAGGTGAAAGGAGGCTTTAACCGTATGCGCCTGTGTTATATTGCTTAAAATATACTTATTGGACGTTAATGGTACCGCTACGCCGTCAATTTTTAATATGGGCGTATAGCCTGTAAAAGGTGTGACGATCAAGGTCAGGCTTGCCCCGTAATTAATGTTTACCGTTCCGGCAGGATAAATTGTTCCGCCATCCCCGGCGCTGGCAGTAATGGCCTCGGTTTGCAGGCTGAAGCTGGCGACAACGGTATGGGGTGTTGTCACATTATTTAAAGTATAGGCGTTATTGGTCAATGTTACGGCTGTGCCATCAACTTTGAGTGTCGAATTATAACCAGCATTAGGAGTGACGGTGAAAGTCTGGTCTGCGCCACCATTGACAGCTACTGTTCCGGAAGGGCTGATAGTACCGCCTGTGCCAGCGCTGGCGGTAATAGGTTCGGTTGATGAACTCGTAAAGTTGGCTGTTACAGTATGGGAAGCTGTCACTGCAATTAAAGTATATTTATTGTTAGTCAATGTTACCGCTGTCCCATCAACTACCAATGTCGCGGTATAACCGGCATTAGGCGTAAGGGTGAAAATCTGGTTTGCGCCGTAATTGACAGATATTGGCCCTGAAGGGCTGATGGAACCGCCTGTGCCTGCACTGGCGGTGATGGTCTCGGTTGGTAAGCTGAAACTGGCTATTGCTATATGGGAGGCTGAAACATTGCTCAAAGTATATTTATTGTTAGTCAATACCACTGCTATGCCATCAATTTTCAATGTTGGCATATAGCCCGCAAAAGGGGTGACGGTCAATGTCTGGCTTGCGCCGTAATTAATTTTTACTGTTCCGGCAGGATTGATCGTGCCTCCGGGCCCGGCGCTGGCATTCAATGTGTAGTTCAAGTTTAACGGTTTAAAATCAGCCGTAACATTGGTTGCAGCAGTTACAGTGACGAGGCAAGGGTTGGTTGTGCCTGTACATGTCCCTGCAGGAGCACCGGTAACAGTCCAGCCGGAGAAGCCTGAACCACTTGCGGCTGTTGCCGTTAACGTGACGGGTGTGCCGGAATTAAGTGTCGCATTACAGATGGTAGCCCCAGGGTTAACTCCACAATTGATAAGATTACTGTTTGTGGCCGTAGACCCAAACATCATCCCAAAACCATTGTCAACGTTGGAAACAGTCAGGGGATAAACAGATATGTTGGAATATTGAAAGGCCCCCATATCAATGGTGCCAGCGGAACGGACATTTCCGGCAAGATCATCCGGGGGATATCCATAAGCATTTGTTCCGGCAAGAATGGCAGGGCTTCCCGATTGAAGGGTGAATTCATTTAAGCCAGGATTTACAAATTTCGGATTTTGGCCCAATTTATTACCCTTAGCACTGGTAATGGTCGAGTGAGTCCCGTAGAAAAAAATGGATGCCTGTCCCACCGTACCATTGAAACTCAAATTATTGGCCCATAAATTGTTGATATTAGAATTATCCGTCGAAATATCCAAGAAAGAAACATTGGGAGCGTTCCACTGATTTTTCACTTCTAGGGCAACGGCAATATTGTTGGCGTAGAGGATGTTTGCGGAATTGACGGCATCAAGTTCAGGGCGCCAGGTCCCCAGACCTATTGGATCAAGCGCATTGTCCAGGGTCGTATTGTTAAGGAGTGTTACATTATTGCTGCTGTAGACATGGATGCCCCTGGCACCGTTACCAAACACAAGATTGTTTTCAATGAGCGTCTGCGGCGCATAAATACCATAGGTGCTGCCATTTTGGGTATTGCGGAAATCGTCAATGATGATGCCGTTACCATCTTCGTGTATGGAAAGGCCATTATTTATCTCAGCATTATTAAAAACAATGTTGTCGCTGATAATATTGTGGAAACCTGGTGCCGTGTCTGATGCAACTGCCTGCCAGGAACTGATCCCGCTCTCCTCATTAGGAGAGGTATTGGCATTGCCAAAAATTATATTGCCTTCTGCGACAAAATAATCCGTATGGGTCACGGCCACACCGGCGCCGCCATGATCGGCGAGGATATTATTGATTACCTTCAAATGGTCTCCGGGAGTGCCATAGCCGTTAGATACAATCCCGCTCTCCCTTGATCCAGGAATGACCTGTCCCACTAAATTAAACCCATCAACGACGATATAATGTTCCTGGTCAAAACGAAATGCGTCAGTGGAAGGATTGCTGGCATTAGCTGCCGGTACCTGGACTGTCGCCCCATGAAGCATCATCGAACGAAAAACAAGGTATCCGCCGGGAGTATCGCTGCTACCTCCTAAACCAAAGGCATAATTGGATTCATTATAGGTGCCTGGTTGAACATTGACACATACGCCTCCATGTGTTCCTCCAAGTGAGCTTAAGTAAGATATGGCATGTGTAAGGCTAAACCAAGCTTGTCCCACACTTGTCCCATTGTTTAAATCACTTCCATGCGTAGATACATAATAGTTAGTGCGACAGGTATAGGGTGGAGTGATATAAGGTACGCTGGGGACAGAGACCAAAATCGGGATGATGATGGGCGTGGAAGAATACGAATCAGCAGCCATCGTCAGCGTAAGATTGATCAGATGCCCTGTAGGACAAGTAGTGGATATGGAAAATTGAAAGGGAGAAGCCGCATTACTTGCATTTTGGGATACTGAAATAGTGCCATAAGCAGTACTGCCTTGGGCGATGGTCACGCAAGGATCTGGGGAGTTCAAGGTTGCAGTCGCATTTAAAGCAGCTTGATTAACGGCTGTAATAGTGGCAGAAAGACCAAAAGTCCCTCCCGGACTAAAAACACTATTGGTATTGCCTGTAAAATTGGTACTTACCAGTTCCAGGGATGAGGAGGAAGCAACTGCGGTACAACAAAGACTGAAAATAAATAAAATAATAAGTGAGATGTTTTTCATGGGGGGCTACTTTCTTTAAAGAGCGGTTTTAAAACTATAAAAATTATACGCTTATTTAAAGAATATTTCCATGATTTTAATATGTTGGGATTCATTTATTTATTGAGACGCCATAAATGGCGTCTCTACGATTGCAGAAGGCAAGAAGAGATTTATAGGTGAAAGCTGGCTTGAATCGTATGCGCCTTTGTGATATTGCTTAAAACATACGTGTTGTGGGACGACAATGGTACTGCTACGCCGTCAACTTTCAACGTAGGAATATAACCTGTAAAGGGTGTGACGGTCAATGTCAAACTTCCTCCGTAGCTAATATTTACCGTTCCAGCAGGATAAATCGTGCCACCATCCCCGGCACTGGCGGTGATGGCCTCGGTTTGTGGGGTGGACCCGGTTGATAAGCTGAAGCTGGCTGTTGCTGTATGGGAGGCTGAAACATTACTTAAAGTATATTTATTATTTGCTAATGCCACTGCTATGCCGTCAATTTTCAATGTTGGAGTATAGCCCGCAAAAGGCGTGACGGTCAATGTCTGGCTTGATCCGAAATTAATATTTACTGTTCCGCCAGGATTGATCGTGCCACCGTCCCCGGCGCTGGTATTCAATGTGTAATAAGTTAAGTTTAACGGTTTAAAATCAGCTGTTACATGGGTTGCAGCAGTCACAGTGACGATGCAAGGGTTGGTTGTGCCTGTACATGTCCCTGCGGGAGAACCGGTAATAGTCCAGCCGGAGAAGCTTGAACCACTTGCGGCGCTCGCCGTTAACTTGACGGCTGTACCAGAATTAAGTGTCGCATTACAGAGGGTAGCGCCAAGATTAACTCCACAATTGATAAGACTGCTGAAAGTCGTGGTTGATCCGAACAGCATCCCAAAACCATTGCCAGCGTTGGAAACGGTCAGGGGATAAGTTGATACGCTGGAATATTGATAGGCCCCCACAGTAATGGCGCCAGAAAAGACCAAGCCGGCAAGATCTTTCAAGGGAGTACCATAAGCGCTAGTTCCTATATGGATGGCAGGGCTTCCAGTCTGAAGTGTATATTCATTGGCTGCGGGGTTTAAAAATTCCGGATTTTTGCCCAGAATATTTCCCTGCGTGCTGCTAATAGTGGAACTGGATCCCGAGATCAAGGTGGATGCTTGGCCCGCCGTGCCGTTATAACTCAAGTTGTTGAGCCATTTATTATTGGTATTGGAACTATTCGTGGATGTATCCATAAAGGAGGCATTGGGGGAGTTCCATTTATTTGCTACTTGCACAGCAACGGCAATATTGTTGACGAAGGTGTTGTTGGCGCCATTGAGGACATTGATTTCGCCGCGCCAGGTGCCGAGGCCTATAGGGTCAAGCTCATTGCCTCTGGTCGAGTTGTTAAGGACTGTTACATTATTGCTAAGGTAGACATGGATGCCGGCGCCCCCGTTGCCGAACACGAGATTGTTCTCTACCAGTGTCTGTGGCGTGTAAACGCCATAGGGGCTGCCATTTTGGGTATTACGGAAATCATCAATGATGATGCCATTTCCGTCCGAATGTGTCACGTGGCCATCGTTGACCTCGGCGTTATTAAAAACAATGTTGTCACTGATAACATTATGGAAGCCCGCGGCTGTGTCCGATGCCACCGCCTGCCATGTGCTGATCCCGCTCACCTCATAAATAGAAGTATGGGCATTGCCAAAAATAATATTGCCCTTTACGGTGAGGTAGTCGGTGTGCACAGCGCCTACACCGGCCCCGCCGTGATTGGCGAGAATATTATTGATGACCTTCATATGGTCTCCCGGTCTGCCCCATGAATTTGAAACAACACCACTTTCCACAGAACCCGGAATGACCTGGCCCACCAAATTAAAGCCGTCTACAACAATATAACGCTCTTCGTCAAAACGAAAGTCATTATCGGACGCGTTTGAAGCATCAGCGGCCGGCACTTGGATTGTGGCGCCATGAAGCATCGTGGAACGGAAAACAAGATACCCTGCGGGTGTATCACTCGTGCCACGTAAGCCACTGGCATAGTTGTATCCAATATAGGTGCCTGGTTGAACATTGACACATACGCCTCCATGCGTTCCACCGAGGGCCTGCAAGGCAGAAATCGCATGAGCGATAGTGAGCCAAGCCTGTCCCACACTTGTCCCATTGTTTGAATTATTGCCATTCGTAGATACGTAATAATTTTTCGTGCAAGTGTAGGGAGGCGCAATATAAGGTACGGTGGGAATTGAGACCAGCACTGGAATGATGATCGGAGAAGAATTGTAACCTGTAGCAGTCATCGTCAGCGTTAGATTGATCAAATGGCCAGGGGCGCAGTAAGGGGAAATAGAAAATTGAAAGGGAGAGGATGAATTACTTGCGTTCTGGGAAGCTGAAATGTTACCGTAAGCAGAGCTGCTGTGGATAATGGTCACGCAGGAATCTACAGACGCCAGGGTGGCCGCAGCATTTAAAGCGGTTTGGTTGATGGCCGTCATGGTGGCCGTGAGGCCAAAAGTCCCTCCGGGATTAAAGACACCATTTGTATTGCCTGTAAAATTAGTGCTTACCAGCTCCAGGGCCGTAGAAGCAGCCAGGGCGGAGTTATAAGAATAAAAGTTAATAATAATTAGAAACGCAGATAAAATAAGGCCAACCCGTAATTTTTTACTGGTCACCACATTTAAATTTGGCATAAAATATCCTCCAAAAGATCTTTAGTTTGATTGCGCAGGATTTTTCTAAAAACATGAGTTTGATGCAAGAAGTTCCTTCCCCTTGAAGGGGAAGGTTAGGAGATCACCGGACATTCGAAGTTGATAATTGTTTAACGTCATTGCGAGCGTAGCGAAGGTCCTCATGCCGGACACTCGCTGGAGCTCGCAATCTCTAAAAGAATTAATTTTGTTGGGATTGCTTCGTCGCTTCGCTCCTCGCAATGACGTAAAGCTAAACATCTATCGAAGTTGTTAAATATTTTAAAGGCTTCAGGATGGTCTTAACAAAGTTAAAAGTTAACAAAGATATTTTAACACAAATTATTAAAATAAAAAAAGAATGTTTTCTGCGGCAATGAATTTTTACATAATTAATTATTCTGAATATTAATAGGCGCCAATATCAATGGAGCCGGCGGCAAGCGGGTTTCCAGAAAGATTGCCTGGGGGATACCCATAAGCATTTGTACCCGCAAGGATGGCAGGGCTGCCAGTCTGCAACGTACAGTCGTTCGCGCTTGGATTCATCAGTTTTGGATCTTGGCCGATTATGTTGCCTTGCGCGCTTGAAATTGTGGAGCTAGATCCCGAGAGTAAAATAGATGACTTTCCTGCCGTGCCGTTAAAACTCAGGTTGTTGTGCCATATATTATTCGTATTTGAGCCATTCGTCGAATTATCCATCAAGG
>CAZKUL010000114.1:0-8787 GCA_964555945.1 uncultured Planctomycetales bacterium | reverse complement strand
TGACGGCTCATTGACCACCCTGCATGCCAACACGGATGCTAAATTCTTACGGCTTTCTTCAAGAACAATCAGATCCAGAGCATCACGGACATCTTTTTCAAGCCCTATATAAAACAAAATTTCCCGGGATCCAAAGATCTCCTTAAGGCTATCAGTCATATCTACATTATCGACATAAGAAACAACAAAGATCGGCTGGTATCCATTCTTTAACGGAAAGATCTGATGCTTGATCAAAAAATCAATCCCTACCTTATTCAAAACATCTTCATTTAATAAATATTCGCCTGTATACAGTTGCCACCTTATCTGAAGGGAGAGCATTTGGGCAATTTGAAGGTCATCCACGAAATTATAATGTCTCAGAATGGAACCAAGGCGTTCCTGGGGGTTAATTCTCTTGGTTTCAATGCCAAGATTTAACTCTTCCTGCGTGATCATCTTGTTATTAATGAGTAATTCCCCTATTTTAGACATGGGCAATCCCTGACGATACTTGGTCGATAAATGACAAATTGCATTTGCTTTTGATGCTTACTTTGTGTATATTCAAGTCGGTCATGAAATTCTCTTTTCCCTCTTTTATGTTTCTTATCATTTTGCTGCTGGCAACCCCTGCTTTTGCCGGCACGCAAACCTTAATTACTTATTACCCTGCGCCTACGGGTGACTATAATAAAATTCAGACAAACTATCTGAAATTAGGGGCCAGCACGTTAAATGCTATTGAAGAGCAGTATAATTGTTCTTACGACCCCACCAACGGCCACCCCGCGTGCCCGGCTGGGATCATTTATTTTGACACCGATGCCCACACCCTGGTCGTTTCTGATGGTACGCATTGGAGGATCGTAACCTCAGCCTGCGTGCCCTTACATGCCTGTTCCCCCAGCCTTAATTGCAACACCGACGATTGCGGCAACACATGCGGTATTTGTAACGGCCAAACGAAATGCTCCACATCTGCTACCGGCATCCCTGGTTTCTGCAGTTGACCTTTATTCCTGGACATAATTAATCATGGTGGTCAATTCATGCGGGGTACTAAAATGGATCTCGATACCCATATCGGAAATGCCCAGGATTTCAACATTGGAAACCGGCCTGTCCTTCGGTTTGACTGAATAACTCGTACCATCAATAGAAACAATGGCCTCCTTTTCAATAGCGTCTCCCCCGATATAAATGATCTTTATCACTGGAAAACCCGTCTCTTCTTGAGATCCCGAATCCTTGACATATCCTGCATTTTCTCTTTTTAGCTTGTTAATTTCGGTTTGGGCTTTTTCATTCTCCAGTTGAAGGTTTATCTGTTCAAATTGCATTTTGAGCATCTTTATTTGCCTTTGTTGTTTCCGGTCCCGCTCCATTTGTTCCTTCATTTCCCTGGGGGCCCCTTCATCTTCCGCGGACGCGTCGCCTGAGGGCGCTGTTGGATATGATCTGGCTTCCCTGTCCTTCGGCTGGTTAAATGTGAATGAGGGCAACTTATTGATTTCAACCGGTGTTTCCGCCGCTTCGGTGCGATTAGGCTTAAAATGAGAAACAAAAACGAGGGCCATCAAAAACACGGTCATTGAAATCAACATTATTTCGCGGGCATTTATTTTCTTAAATTCCATACAATTCTCCTTTGGCTAAAAGGGTATTATCTTCCGTTGAAATTTCCGAAACTTTAAAGTCTGTACGTCTTTCCAGCAGAAAAATATCGTTTAACACTTCTCCCATATCTGTTTCATTTGAAAATTTCTCCACTCTGATATTTAGCGGAAGAGCTTTGACACCCCGGAATGCTGTGGCCACCAAATGGTCTTCCAGATTCTCATTCTCCTTGGCCCCCTCCAAGACTATATTCATCCGGGTGCCGCTGTAGGTTTCAAACATCTTTGTCTCATTGACAAAGATCGTAAAAGACTGGGAGATTGTCTTGGGTTCATTCTTCTTAAAGCTTTGCTCTTGTTTAATCTCGTGGGAAAGGACCAAATTCTCGGTCAAAAGCATGTTCTTCTGCGCATCTGCCTGTATCGTTTGCCGGTGTAACATGAGGCCACTATTGATGAGGAAAATTCCTATGGCGACGGAGACACCGATGATCATTTTATTCATAGAGTGACCTTCAAATATTTACCGGGACGATTTTTGATAAAAAAATCCTTAACCTCGGCGTTCTTAAGGATTCCCGTGCGAGGAATCTCATCGTAAAATTGATCATCCTGGGACAATAAATAGGTGTCAAATACCCAATGGTTCTGCTGATTGATGAACTTAAAGGAGGTCATCGCATATGTACTGGGTAACAACCCGGAAACTTCAAAAAACACGCTTGAATAGTTTAAGTTTTTTGACTCTCTCAAGGCATCCTGGTAGACGTATTGGTCCATTGTTTTAAGGGCCTCGTTTAACTTAAGATTCGTAAGTCTTTCTCCCTCGCCATCACGTGAGGCCAATGAATATGTCACATGGTTAAACCCAAAAAATAAGGCCGCTGCCAAACAGATAACGATTGAGAGGATAAGGGACTTGACCCTTAAACGTAGTTCTTTTCTTCTACGCTCAAGAATAATATCTTCGTGTATTCTGTATTTGATTTGGGTATCAATAAACTCCAAGCCTTTAAGCCCTGGATTGGAAGAATCGAGAAATTCAATATCAAGGTCAGGCTCCAAATTTTTTATATCTTCGGCCAGCAGTCCATTATTGGTAATAAGCTTTGGACCAACAGCCCTGGAATTGGCAAATTCACCCAATTTTTTGTTAAAGTCAATTGAGGAACGCTTGATGTCCGGTAAAATACCTTGCGCATCTTGTGCATAAATGGTCCTGGTCCTGCTAAACTTCATCCCTTCAAAAACCGTAACTAATTTTTCCTGACCCAAATCATCGATAAAGACGATCAAGCGTGTCATGTCCGTTTGTTTTTGCAATAGGAGGGCCCGGATGGCCACAGCATAGGGAACAAATGCATCGACTTTCGATGATGGCATCAACGCATATATTTCCTTCACTTTGTCGGCTTTGATGCCCACGACTTGAAAAACATTGCTGTCTATCTTTTCATTGAGTGTTATATATTCATTCGAATACGCTTCCGCGAATTTTTGGGCCAATAAGCTGTCTTTCTTATCTACGTAATCCTGTGGGGCGGATGCGATGAGTACATCCACATCCACACAACAAAGGCGGGCCTTGTCCATGGTTTCCAATTTTTCACTTAATGATGGTCCATACGCCATTCTTTGGGACGCCAGTCCATCACTAATAAAAACCTCATGGGTGAATAATAGATAATGCATGGTCTTCCGCTCAAGGGTTAAATGTATTCATGACGCTTTTAGGGGTAATAAAAATCACTAATTCTGTCTTTTGAATGGATTTAGCCTTGTACTGAAAGGCCCCTCCCAAGAATGGGATTTTGTCCAGATAAGGGACGCCCTGCATCGAATTATTGCGCATATGACTGATCAGGCCTCCCAAAATCAAGGTCTTTCCAGGTGTCAACCCCACATTGGTCGTAATGCTTTTGGTGGAAACTTGCGGTTCCTGGATGGTCAGGCCATTGCCGACCGGGACATTATTCATGGCATCGAGGGTATTGACGGCCGCGGAAATATTCAGCACGGTCTTATCCTGCTCGATTTTCGCTTCCAATCTCATGGTCAATCCATCGGAAACCTCGGAAGTCGTCACGTTAGATTGAGTGACGTTGTTGCCAATGGTTTGTCCTGTCCCTGAAATATAAGGAATACTGGTGACTTCCTGAATGATGGCGGGGAACATATTTGTTACCGTTATCGATGGCCTGCTCACTACATTCACAGTCCCCATGGCATCCAACGCTTTTAACACCATGGACACGCCTCCCTTGGCCGTCCCGCTGTTGGCATCCGGGCCTGTGGCTGTTAAGGTCAGTAATTGTCCGCTTAAAAATCCTGCTGAAGAAAAATTAGTCGCTGCTGTGATATCATTAAGCCCTTTGAGGCTTTTGGCGATGGCATTCCAATCAATACCCGTCTCAAAGTTATCTGATAACGTAACTTCAACAATCTGGATCTCAAAGCTCTGTTGTCTGCCTAAGGCCTCATTAATGGTTGAAACTAAATCACCAATCTTCTCTAATACCATCGGCTTATCCGTCACAATGATTGATCCGCTGATCTTATTTAATGAGTAACTGCCCACTTGAGGTGTTATGAGTGATTTCACGTTGTTTTCTAAATCAGTCCATAATGAAAGTTTGGGGGAACTATTTTCATAATAAATCTTTGTCCCAACTCTAATGTCCTGGCTTTGGGGGTTGGTGGTTAAGCCGGTAGTGTTATTATTACTGTCTGCAAAGGATTCGTTGGAGGTCTCATCTTTAAATATTTGGTCTACAGCAGGCATGCTGATATTAAAGATCTTTGTTTCTGTTTCAGTGATGATCAAATCCTCCTGGGACACCTTGAAACCATACCCAAATTTGTAGAGAAGACTTTTTAAAGCCCGCCACACCTCTATACCCTCAAGATTGATGGATGTCTTTTGAGAATCGATTGCCGGCGTTGTGATGACGTTGTAATGTGTCACTTGAGCAATGGTGGCCAGATAAATTTTCAAAGGAAGATCATTGCCTTTCAAGGTGACTTTTAAATTTAATTCCGGTGGTAGAATGGGATTCTCTTGGCTAGCGGAAACTGAATGATTATCCTCCTTGGTGGTCGGGGTCGATGAGGGCTTTCCAAGAGCTTCCTGATTCTCAAGAATGCTGGGGGCAAGGGTGTCAATCCTGGACGTTACGATTTTATTTTCATCTTTGTCCAAGGAAGGCGCCATGCGGCGAATGGTTAATTTTGTGTAAAAATCCGCGTTGGGAAGAAACCTCAAAACGTATTCCTCTCCTGAATGTCCATTGACCGTCATTTCAGCTGTTTCTAAATCAGTAGGCATTAATACCAGTGTATCGGTTTTCTTATTATTTCTTTTCACGACAAAGGTGTCAGCCCCAAAGCCTCGAATGATCCCAATGATGGCCTCCGGAAAAATAATGGTGGTCATATGGTCTTTTTGAACATGGACATAAATCTCTTTACCGTCATACATCAAATCTTTTATTTCTGCGCTGGCGTTGGCTAAGAACAACGACATGAAAAAAACAATTAACACTAGATTTTTCATAATTTACCCCGTAAAATTTCAGCCATCGGCTGGTCCCCCGAGAGGGAAAATTAATCGCACCATGGATTGATATAAGTATCGCATAATGTTGTTGTTTTGTCAATATTATTGATTAAATAACAACATTATGGAAAAATTAAACCTACACTGCGGATTGGTACTGTGGATATCATTTGATGGGAGTTTTTATAACTTAATGATCTTCTTATCTTTTTTATCTTTATACACGTTGCGGGTATCAAAAATTAACCGTGCATGTTTGAAGATAAGATCATAGTCAACTGCAGAATGATCGACGGCCACCACAACCACCTTATACTTCTTAAGACTGGCCGCGGTCAACTCAATCCCCTTGATGTCCAACCCTTCCAGCTTAAGAAAGGGAATCAAAGGATCATAGTAATCTACTTCAGTTTCTTTTCTTAACAGCTCAATGAGCCTGACGGCAGGTGATTTTCTTAAGTCCTTGACATCCTTCTTATAGGTAGCCCCCAAAACCAATACCTTGGCTTTCTTAAAAGAGCCGCCCATCATGGCCTTCAGCCGGCTTACGGCATAAGCGGGCATTTGATGATTGGTATCTGCGGCCAATTTGATAAACTTGCAGCTAAAATCGTAATGTTTGGCCTTCCAATATAAATACAAGGGATCTTCAGGGATGCAATGGCCCCCCACACCGAGCCCCGGATAAAAAGGCATAAAACCAAATGGTTTTGTTTTGGCAGCGTCGATCACTTCCCAGACATCAATATTAAGGGCATGGCACATCTGGGCAATCTCATTGATCCAGCCAATATTGACGATACGAAAGGAATTTTCCAGCAGTTTGGTCATTTCTGCGGCGTCGCAGGAAGCCACCCGATACACCTGGTCCATAACCTGGCCATACAGCAAAACCGAAAGCTCTGTGCAGGCAGGCGTCAGGCCTCCCACCACTTTGGGAATCTCCGCCACATTAAATTTCTTATTACCCGGATCAATACGCTCAGGAGAAAAAGCGATATAAAAATCCTTCCCCGCCTTTAAACCGCTTTTTTCCAGTTCCGGCTTAATGAGTTCCCGTGTGGTGCCCGGGTAGGTCGTGCTCTCCAAAACCACCAGCATGTCTTTACGCAAATGCCTGGTTATGCTTTTGACGGCACTGAGAATAAAGGAAATGTCCGGGGTGTATTTGCGTTTAAGCGGTGTGGGCACACAAATAATAACAACATCAACCTGCTCCAATAAACTAAAATCCGTGGAGACATGAAATGCCTTCTTACTGGTCACTTTGGCAAGGAGACTGCTGGGCACATCCGTTATATAGCTTTCCAAATTCTTGATACGCTCAATTCTTTGGGCGTCCGTATCAATACCCAACACATTAAATCCTTTTTCAGCGAAGGCCATCGCCAGCGGTAAACCAACGTAGCCAAGCCCAATCACAGCCACACGGGCCCCTTTAGCCTTGATTTTATTCTTCAATCGTGTCGACATATTAAAAGGAACCTTTGATCACTTCCTTACGCCCACCCTTCTGTTGGAAAGGCGGAGATCCTTCATTTCTCTTGATTCCTCTTAGAGCCTGGATAAATTCGTCTTTATTGTCTGAATACTCAGCCGCCTGATCTTCGCTGACCTTATCTTCCCTAACCAGTCTTAACAAAGATTGGCTAAAGGATTGCATGCCAAAGACCCCGCCTTCTTCGATAAACTTAGGGATCTCCCATATCTTGCCTTCCCTTATTAAACGACTGACAGTAGGCGTAAGAAGCATAATCTCGTAGGCGGGAATACGACCAGAACCATTTTTCAAAGGAATCAGCCTTAGGGATATAACGCCTTTTAACAACGTCGAGAGCTGGTTCTTTACTTCCTGGTGCTGATGGGTCGGATAAAAGTTAATGACCCTCTCTATTGTCTGCGCGGCATTAATGGTATGTAATGTGCTTAAGACCAAAACACCTGTTTCAGCAGCGGTGATGGCGCTGGACATCGTTTCAAGGTCACAAATATTACCTATAAAAATAACGTCAGGGCTTTGAAGTGTAAAAGCCCGCAGGGCGACAGGATAGGAAGAGACATCCATCCCTAATTCCCGCTGGTTAATCAAGGATCCTTTGTCTTTAAAAGAAAATTCAATGGGCTCTTCAACAGTCAAAATATGCTTCTTGCTGTGGATATTGATATATTCAATCATGCTGGCAATGGTCGTCGATTTACCGCTCCCCATACTGCCCGTCAAAAGCACCAGTCCCCTTTTTTGCATGGAAAGTGACTTTAAAATGTTTGCAGGCAAGTTGAGCTCTTCGAATGTCTGCACCGTATTATTGACCCTCCGAATGACCATGGATGGCCCGCTCTTTTGCATAAATATGCTGACGCGAAACCGAAGATTCAATTCCTCGATATGGACCGCGAAACCTATATCCAGATTTTTCTTAAATTCTTCGATTTGCTTAGGTGTCGCAAGCTCTTCGATAGCTTTATGGACGACTTCAGCAGTCAGGAGACTATCTTCTAAAGAAACGAGGGCACCGTCAATCTTATAGCGGATCGGCCCCCCCGAACAATAAAATAAATCCGAAGCCCCACGTTCTGACATATTTTTCAGGATTTCCTTTATGCTCATTATTGTCTCCGATCTTTAAGCATGGTCATCAATACAGATGATGGCCTATGCATTATAACCAAAGCGCGTATAAAAAGAAAGCCCCTAGGCTTCTTTAATAGACTAGGGGCTTTAAGGCTGACGGACTACTTTTTTACTTTGAGCAACTACCTTGCGTCTTCCCTTATTGGAAGGGTGTTCTCCAGAACGCTTCTGTCATCCTTGGCGTTACTTTTATGGGTTGACGCCCGTCAGCGACTCTATCTAATTTTAGTATACTCTGATTTGGTCATTCTTAAATACGCAAAACTACGTAGAATGCTGCGTAAAACTACGTAGAAAGGAACGACCTTGGCAGCGAATTCCAGAATTCTCGTATGTTAAATTGTTATCAATCCTGACAATAATCGATTTTTAAGCTCCCGAAAACTGATCAGCTCATGGTTTTGCTCATCCCAAAGCCTGAATTTTAAGGACTTAAAGCTGGAAAGCAATGTGATGGGCTTGATCTTCTGAAACAGCACATTCTCGTTGTAACAGGGTTCCAGGAAATAATTAGGAATCCGCGGACTTAGGTGATGAATGTGATGGAAGCCAATATTACCTGTAAACCATTGAAGAATTTTAGGAAGTTTATAGAAAGAGCTCCCCTCAAGGGCCTCGGTGACATAATCCCATTCCGGCTGGCGTTCCCAGTAGACACCCTCAAATTGATGCTGGACATAAAAAATCCACACACCAGCGGAAACGCCCATGATAAGAACAGGCAGCTGAATCAAGAGATACGCCTTCCACCCTATCAAGACACTCATTATTAAAGCCATCACGGCAATCCCGAGATTAGTCATCAGGGTACTGCGGCACTTCTTCCATCCTCCCTTGAAATTAGGAATACGCCGTGCAATGATAAACATAAAAGCCGGGCCTATGAGAAACAAACAAAAAGGATTACGGACAAGACGGTAGCGAATCCTTGCCCCTCGTGAAGCTTTCATGTATTCCCGAACGGTCATGGTCCAGATGTCGCCAATGCCCCGGCTATC
>CAZKUL010000113.1:0-8839 GCA_964555945.1 uncultured Planctomycetales bacterium | reverse complement strand
GGGCCATCAAAACCGCCTTCATTAAAAGTAAAAATAGTATTAACGGAACCATCGGGAAGAAGCCGGTATTCTTCAAGAGCATTATAAGCTTTGGTTTCAATAAAGGTTGGAATACATGCGATGACATACCAAGGCCCCATGTAACGTTTGAGATCTACCTGATCAACCGTCTTCAACGGAGGCAGTGAAGTCGCACATCCAGCCATTGACAACGAAAACAATAGTACTGCCAACTTTCTAATTATCATGTTTTTCCTTTTTGATTTGATTATCCTTTTCAGCTAAATTTGATATTTTCTTGATCATGCCACCCAAAATATACTCATGCATGGGAAGAAGCATATACCAATAAAGAATTCCCCCTAATCCTTTAGGTTGAAATTTTGCATGCTGGACAAGGTCACAAGTCCCCTCATTAATTCTTTTAATCCTAAAATCAAGAGAAGCCAATCCCGGCAATTTCATTTCTGCGACTAAAGATAAATGATCGTTCTCTTTAACGCTAATGACACGCCAGAAATCAAGAGCATAATTCAAACGCTTCATTCAGATTTTTCTAAGATTTAATTTTATAGCGCCGCAAGCCTTTGACACGTTGGTAGATGGAAAAACCCTGGCAGGATCATTCCCCCCAGGGTTCTTGTTATCTCTCTACTCCAAGTTCGAGAGAAATGTATGGTGCGCCTGACCCGAATCGAACGGGTAACCTACTGCTTAGGAGGCAGTCGCTCTATCCAAAATTGAGCTACAGGCGCAGATTTACCACAGCATTAACAAATTTAATCCAAGAATAAATCAAGCCATCCGTGCCGTTTCCAAAAGATTTTATTAGAAAAACGGCCACGCGCCTACTACAGCTTACCAGACAGAATTTCGAACGGGCGGACACAAGGTCCGCCCCTACTTCTTTTCTCTATATGGCTCCAGGGTCTTTAAATATTCCGCTGGAGGATTATACCCTAAAGATTGCGCATCTTCCAGATAATGAATTGCTCTCTGAAAATCCCTGGATTTAAAAGACAGGATAGACAAATTCACGAAAGCGTCCTGATGACGGGGATTAATGGCCACTGTTTTTAAATAGGAGGCAATGGCCTCGCCATTTTGTCCTAAGCTGGCATAGACATTACCCATATTATAGTAGGCCTCGGCGCTCTTAGGTGCCACCTCGACAGCCTTTTCATAATAATTGACCGCCTCACTTAATTCCCCCTGGGATTCACTTAAGTATCCGAGGTTAAAATAAGCATCGCCGTTATTAGGATCAAAACGAATGGCTTTTAGATAAAGTTGGCTCGCCTTCTGATGGTCGCCCAAAGCGTTGAAAATAAGACCCATATTAAGGTACGCCGAAGGGTAGGTCGGATAAAAATGCAACAGGCGTTCATACAATTCCAATGCTGTTTTAAAATTTCCGGCATCCTGATAAAGATTGGCCAGGTTATACAAGGCCTGTTTATAATCAGGCCGCATTTGCACTGCCTTGGTATAAAAACGAATGGCCTCCTCTTTGCCGCCAACCTGATCATACAAAAAGCCAAGATTATAATAATCCGCGGCGGTGTACTTCTTCCGTTTGGATAATTGCTCGAAATCAGCCAGCACTTCCTCACGTTTTTCCTTATATAAATCATCCTGAGGATCATGCGCGATCGCACGCCCGTAGGCTTCAATCACCTTGACATCAATTTTCTCATCGTCTGGAAAGAGGCTTAAGAGGCGGCTGTACGTCTCTACGGCCTGCTTGGGCCTATCTAAAATCCAAAAAGCTTCTCCCAAGTCCAGGTAGGCTTGGGGCCATTGAGGGTTTAAATTGATGATCTTTTGAGAGGCCTCAATCACCTGGCTCCATTGTCCTCTTGCCTTGGCCAAACGTACCATTCCCTCATAAGCCGCAATGGATTTGGGGTCTGTTCGTGCCGCTTTCTGAAAATACTCCTCTGCTTTGTCAATTTTCTTAGATTGATAATAGGCATAGGCCAACTTTGCCATATTCGCCGCATTGGGATGCTTCTGTGCTTCATATGTCCAGAAGGTGAGTTCATCCCTACGCAGAGAAATCTCTGAGAGACTGGTCAATGTAATCGCGGCCCCTAAAACAGCAAGGGCCGCCCAAAAGAAATACCTCATTAATTCTTCCTGAGTTTTGAGGAAAATATAGAATCGCTCTGTTAGTTTGGCCAAGGATAAAAAGCTAAGGAAGGTCACGGCGTATAACCCGTAATAGCGAAATGGCCCCCAGATCAAGAAAACAGCAGGTTCGGAGATAAAGAAAAGAAAGGCAAATAAATATGCCCAACGGGAGTTAATTCTCCACACACAGGCGAATAAAACGAGAAGCACCGTACACGCAACATGTACGATCAAAAAAGCAAGGGAGACTTTCATGGGCAAGTGTTAATACTGGATGACAGAATAAATCGGGAGATCTTTGATCTTCTCTTTGCCTTTAAGAAACTGTAATTCCACCAAAAAGGCCACGCCAACAATTTTGACATGTTGGGCATTCAAAAGGTCAATGACCGCCTTGACCGTGCCGCCGGTCGCCAAAAGATCATCAACCACCAAAACCCTGGCATTGGCAGGAATCGCATCTTCGTGGATTTCTAAGGTATCCATGCCATATTCCAGCTGATAGGTGACACTTTTTGTCTTATAAGGCAGTTTTCCCTTTTTGCGGACAGGAATGAAGCCGGCACCCAGCTTGTAGGCCAGGGCCGCCCCAAAGATAAATCCACGCGCTTCAACACCAACCACATATTTGATACGCGATTTTTTAAAAGTAGCCGCTAACGTGTCTATAGATTTCTTAAAGGCTTGAGGATTTTTTAAAAGAGTGGAAATATCCTTGAATATAATTCCTTCTTTAGGAAAGTTAGGGATATCACGGATATGTTTTTTGAGATCGGAAACTTTCATGAACAACTCCCCTGACCCCCTCTTTGTGATAAAGAGGGGGAAAATAATTTACATTTTTACCATGGATTCAGCTTTGATCAATCTGGCTGGAAGCACTTCCTTGACGGGTAGTTTGGCTTTTCCGTGACTGACCTGATACAACATCTCCAAGCCCAAACGGCCCATTTCAATCAACGGTTGGGCCACGGTGGCTAAGGCAATTGAGCTATGCGCGCGCAGCGGATTGCCATCAAAACCGCAAATAGCCAGTTGAGAGGGCACGGCAATTTTCTTGGAGCGGGCCACATCCATGGCCTCCAGGGCCATGACGTCGGAGGCGGCAAAAATAGCCGTAGGCCTGGATTTCAATTTGAAAAGATCCGTCGCCGCTTGACGGGCAGGTGTCCGTAGAAAACCGCCCAACTTCACATAAGCCGGGTCTGGTTCGATATGATGCTTCTTTAAGGCCTCGTGGTAACCATCTAATCGTGCCTGCCCGGCCTGGGTCGTTAAATCTCCGGCTATGGTCGCGATCCGTTTATGCCCCAATTTAATGAATTCTTCGACAACAGCCATCGCGGCCTTGTAATTATTAACGGCGATATAATTGATGGGCTCCTCAATGATATTATTGAGGACCAGGCAAGGCATGCCCCGCATGATGGCCCTCTTGACAATCTCGATATCATTATCAATGTCCGCAAAGAGTATCCCATCGACGTATTTACGGTCTAACAAGGTGGGGTCTAACCACATGGCATGGTTGGAACGGTCGGTGATATGGACCAAAAAATCAACATTCAGGCGGCTGGCGGCCAAATTAACACCCTTGGTGATCTCGCCGGTATAAAAGGAATGAAAAATATCTTCAAACCTGGGAAGGATCAACACGTAAATGGGTTTTCTTTTAACAGCCATAGAATTGCCACAACCTTCGCATTAGCCTTCACGCTCGTTGAGCATTTTTTTCATTTTATCCATGGTCTGGTCTTCAATCTGACGCACGCGCTCGCGTGAAATCCCCAATTTCTTGGCAATCTCGGCCAAGGTATGCGGTTGTTGACCTTCTTTAAGGCCAAAGCGCATTTCAATGATCTTTTTCTCCCGCGGCTCCAACCCTTTAAGGATGGCATGCGCACGCTCTTTATTGATAAACATGGTCACTGATTCATCGGGGGCTGCCATGTTCTCATCTTCCAGCACATCCAGCATTTGCCCTTCACCATCTTCGCCCAATGGAGCATCAAGGCTCGACATCTTGGCAATGGCCCCGTCTAACTCGCGCACTTTTTCCATGGTCACTTTAAGCTTCTTGGCCACCTCAGCGGTGGTGGGACGCCTTCGCAGGGACTGCGTCAATTTCTCGACGCATTTACGATACTTGAGTATTTCTTCATTCAGATAAACTGGAACACGGATCATCTTGCCCTGGTCAATAATAGCCCGGGAAATCCCCTGTTTGATCCACCATGCCGCGTAGGTTGAAAAACGAAATCCCTTTTTGGGGTCGAATTTATCAACACCGCGCATCAAACCAATATTACCCTCTTCGATCAAATCGCTTAAGGCAATACCAAGATTGGTATACCGCTTGGCAATGCTGATGACCAGACGCAAATTGGCACGGATCATGTCCTCACGGGCTTTATTATCTCCCTTTTGGATACGCTTAGCCAAGGAGATCTCTTGCTCCGCGGTCAAAAGGGCGATGTTCTTAATTTCTTTGAGATAGGATTTTATTGGGTCCATATATTTCTAATTTCCCTTGGGGAGAAACAAAAGACTACTTCTTCTTAGCTGTTTTCTTTTTAGCGCTGCCTTTAACATCGCTTAGGGCTGCCTGTGCTGCGGCCAGACGGGCGATAGGCACGCGGTATGGGGAACAGGACACATAATTCATGCCTACCCTATGGCAGAACTTGACGCTTTCTGCTTCACCGCCGTGTTCACCGCAAATACCGACCTTCAGGTCCTTTTTGGTTGAACGGCCCCGCTCAATCCCTAATTTGACCAACATCCCAACGCCGTCCTGGTCCAGGCTTTGAAAAGGATCATCCTTAAAAATACCGCAACCACCATCTTTCTCAGTGGCCACATAAGTCGGCAAAAAACGTCCGGCATCGTCGCGGGAAAGGCCCAATGTCATTTGGGTCAGATCATTGGTACCGAAGCTAAAGAATTCAGCAATTTCCGCGATCTCATTGGCCAGCAAGGCCGCGCGTGGGATCTCAATCATGGTTCCAACCATATAAGGCAATTTGATGCCGCTTTGCTTGATTAAATGCTCAGCCACTTTTCGGGTTTGGACTTCCATGATTTTAAACTCTTTTTTATCCATCGTCAATGGAATCATGATCTCAGGCAGGACCTTGATGCCTTCTTTGCGGCATTTGATGGCCGCGGCAATGATGGCAGTGACCTGCATTTCCAGGATCTCAGGATAGGTAATACAAAGACGGCAGCCGCGATGACCCAACATGGGGTTGGATTCATGCAATTGTTCGCAGCGATGGCGGATCTTATCTGGCGCGAGCCCCGTGATCCTGCTTAATTTCTCAATCCCCTCATGGTCTTTGGGGGTAAATTCATGCAACGGGGGATCAATCAAACGGATGGTCACGGGAAACCCGTTCATGGCCTTGAAAATGCCGTAAAAGTCATCTGTCTGGAAAGGCAGTAATTTCGCCAGGGCAGTTTTACGGGAATCCAGTGTTTCAGCGACGATCATTTCCTGAATGGCCAAACGGCGTTCCTCCGTATCAAAGAACATATGCTCCGTGCGGCAAAGTCCAATGCCTTCGGCCCCCATCTTGATGGCATTCAACGCATCATAGGGCGTGTCTGCATTGGTACGCACTTTTAAGGTCCTGAATTCATCGGCCCATTTCAAAATGGTGTAATAACTGGAAGGCAATTCCGGCTCTTTGAGCGGCAAATCACCGCTATAAATCTCACCGGCAGAACCATCCAGGGTGATAAACTCGCCATGCTTGATGGTCTTGCCATTGATGACAAATGATTTGGACTCATAATTGATATTTAAAGCCTCGCAGCCAACGATACAGCATTTTCCCCATCCGCGGGCAACAACAGCCGCGTGGGAAGTCTTTCCGCCCGTCGCTGTCAAAATACCCTTGGCGGCATGCATCCCGCCCACATCTTCGGGGCTGGTTTCCTTGCGGACCAAAATGACCTTCTCGCCTTTGGCACCCAATCTTTCCGCTTCGGCCGCTGTAAAGACGACCTTGCCTGCTGCTGCACCTGGAACAGCATTGATCCCGCTGCCTAAGCGTATTGATTTTAATTGAGTGATACTGGTCTTGGTCACGTCGATAACAGGATAAAATAAGCGTTCGATGTCATCCGAAGAAATGCGTTTGACCGCATCCTGTTTGCTGATGACCGGCTGGATAGCCAATTCCGCGTACTTTTTGGGCAGATAACCCTTCTTGACTAAATCATTGGCCTGCGCCTTGCTTAACAGGGGCTTAGTGGCATGGTCCAAGGCGATGGCAAAAGCCGCTGCCGGGGAACGTTTACCGGTGCGGCATTGCAGCATATACAAAGTCTCATCTTCAATGGTGAATTCAAGGTCTTGCATTTCCTTGTAATAA
This sequence comes from uncultured Planctomycetales bacterium, assembly GCA_964555945.1. Taxonomy (GTDB): domain Bacteria; phylum Omnitrophota; class Gorgyraeia; order Zapsychrales; family Fredricksoniimonadaceae; genus JABDGZ01. The sequence goes on along the minus strand of CAZKUL010000113.1, from coordinate 2,327 downwards.
CTCTCTAAAATGGCACGTACGGCACAAAGCTGGTCATAGGCTTTGGGCATTTGGTCTTTCAATGTGGACAATTTTAAGGGTGTACGAATACCCGCCACAACGTCTTCACCCTGAGCATTGATCAAATAATCGCCATAGAAGGTGTTCTCGCCGGTGTTGGGATCGCGGGTAAAGCAAACACCTGTCCCGCTTTGATCGCCCTTATTTCCAAAGACCATCTGCACCACGTTGACGGCGGTACCTTCCAGGTCCGTGATCTTCTCGACACGGCGATACGTCTGCGCCTTTTCAGCTTCCCAGCTGCCAAACACGGCCATGATCGCCCCCATCAGCTGTTTCCAGGAGTCTTGAGGAAAATCTTCCCCTTTATTCATCTTATAAAAGGCCTTGAACTGACCACACAATTCTTTAAGTTTTTCAGCCGGGATCTCGGGGTCAGTCTTGACACCGATCTCATGCTTCATTTCATGCAACATGTCTTCCATCGGCTGTTTGGAAAGCCCCATGGCCGTCGAGGCATACATCTGGATGAAACGGCGGTAGGAATCATAGGCGAATCTCGGATTGCCGGTCTTATGGGCTAGTCCCTCAACAGATTTATCATTGAGGCCCAGATTTAAAATAGTTTCCAGCATACCCGGCATGGAACGGGCCGCGCCGGAACGCACGGAAATCAATAGCGGATCATTGGCATCACCCAATTTCTTGCCCGTGACTTTCTCCAATTTCTTCAGGGCCTCGCGTAATTCCGCTTCCAGACCGGCGGGCAATTTTCTGCCCAATTTATAATATTCCGCGCAGGTCTGGATACTGACGGTAAAACCAGCCGGCACATTGATGCCGATCGAGGTCATTTCCATCAGGCCGATACCTTTGCCACCTAGAACACTTTTACTCAAATCTGCACCCTTTGCTTCCGCCTTGCCGGCGCCATAAGAAAACACATGCTTTTTTGCCATTGAGGACTGCCTTTCTATTTTACGTAGGGGGGCGGGTTTGGAACCCGCCCCTACCAAATTAATACAATTTTTCTTTCAAATACCCTAACAAACGCTCCACGGGGACACGTTCCTGCTGCATGGTATCCCTGAAACGCACAGTGACTTGGTTGTCTTCAAGTGATTGCACATCCACGGTGACACAAAAAACCGTCCCTACCTCATCCTGACGGCGGTAGAGCTTTCCTATGGCAGCTGTATCATCATACACGCAAACCATCTCTTTTTGAAGCTCCGATTTTATTTTCTTGGCCAAGGCCACAATGCCGTCATTTTTCTTAAGTAAGGGTAAAACTGCCACCTTAATGGGAGCAAGCTTGGGATGGAATTTCATGACCACACGGATATTCTCAGCTTCGCCGGGGGTGGATCCTGCCTTGGCGGGCACGATTTCTTCATGATAGGCATCAACCAAAAACGCCAACGTTGCACGGTCACAACCGCCGGAGGGTTCAATGACGTGAGGGAAAAACTTTTCATTGGTCACCGGGTCCTGGTATTGCAAATCCTTGCCCGAAAACTTGGCATGTTGCTTTAAATCATAATCCCCGCGGTTGGCAACCCCTTCCAGCTCAGACCAGCCAAAGGGGAAATTATATTCCACGTCCGTACAACCGGCCGCATAATGGGCCAACTCGTCCTTGCCGTGCTCGCGGAGCTTTAAATTTTCTTTTTTCATGCCTAAATCAATATACCAATTAAAGCGGGTCTTGATCCATTCCTGGTATTTGTCCATGGCCTGTTCAGGACGGCAAAAATACTCGATTTCCATCTGCTCAAATTCACGGGTACGGAAAGTGAAATTGCCTGGCGTGATCTCATTGCGGAATGATTTACCGGTTTGGGCAATGCCAAAAGGGAGTTTACGATGAATGGAATCAATCACATTGGCAAAATTAACAAAAATGCCCTGCGCGGTCTCAGGCCTCAAATAAACCACCGAGGAGGAATCTTCCATGGCCCCGACACTGGTCTTGAGCATTAAATTAAAGGCGCGTGGGGCCGTAAAATCTGTGCCGGTGCAATTAGGGCATTTGCCATTCTTAAGATGGTCGGCCCGCCCTCGCCAGGAACATTTAGGATTTTTGCAATCCACCATCATGTCGGCAAAATTAGCCGTATGCCCGGACGCTTCCCAGGTGCGCGGATGCATCAAGATAGCGGCGTCCAACCCCACCATGTCATCCCGAAAATGCACCATGGACTGCCACCAGGCGTTTTTAAGGTTGCGCTTAAGCTCAACACCGTAGGGCCCGTAATCCCAAGCGCCGTTAAGGCCGCCGTAAATCTCGGAAGACTGAAAAATAAAACCCCGGCGTTTAGCAAGGG
>CAZKUL010000112.1:2060-9152 GCA_964555945.1 uncultured Planctomycetales bacterium | reverse complement strand
ATATTTTTCCATAAAAAGAAAACCTGCCCAAAATGCGCATTAGCCCAAAAGCCAAGAGGCGTGGCAGGTATGTTACTAATAATATACCCCTTCTTTTTCGATATCGCAAATTCTTTATTTATAATTCTAAATTCTAGAAAAATTCAAATTGTGTAAACGGTATCTGCATTTTTCTTAATTGGCCAGACACTGCCTGACCTTTTTGCCCTTCAATCAATTTACCAGATGACATCTGGCATTTCTTTAGCAATTGATCACTGTGGACAGACCTCCCACCCTCCGTCTGAACTGTCAAGGATTCCTTGACAGTTGATTCAGGGCTCAGCTCACCTTCCTCGTAAATATTTCTAACATGAAGGCTTATATTCTGTTTGGTTGTCTGGAAAAGATCCGCCATCAGCTGTTGTGTCAGCCAGACCGTTTCATCTTGAAAACGGACGTCAATTTTAATCTTCCTGCCTCGGTTGCCAATTCAATTTTAGACCATACATTATTGACCCGTTCAATCGGAATAAAAATCAGCCACTTACCACCATTCTCGGAATGCGGTGGATACGTTCCTTGCTGGCGATTTGCAAAAAGCCAATATTCATTAGTGACTTGTGACGGATTTGTTTGCATCTATTTCATAGCCCAACATTTTATACGTTTTTGATCGCCGCTGAAACATTCTTTCTAACACTGAAACCCCACTATCAACGTAATCATAAATCTGAACGTCTTGTTTATCCTTGTGATACCGGTGAAGACGTCCGGCATACTGCACAATCTTCCCCTTGAATGAACTGGGCATGGTCAAAAAAAGTGTATTTAAGCGTGGCTCATCAAAGCCCTCTCCGATATAGGAACCTGTCGCCAAAATAGCTTTACGGCAATTGTCCGGGCAATCTTTTATTTGTTGAAATATTTCACGCCTCTGTTTTTGCTTAATACCTCCATGCAAAATCGCCAAAAATTCCAACTTATCCTTCAACAATTCTGCCAACTTTTCTAAATGCTCACGACGCTCTGTCAGAATCAAAGGAAACCTACCAGCATGTAAGACGTTAATAATGTCCTCAATGATCAAATGGTTACGCTCATGGCTTTCAATCATTCGGCTCGAAAGCTCAACTATTTTTGAACCCTCTATCCATCGATAAGAAAATGTTGTTGTTCTTGGAATAACTATTGAGCTGGAAATATGAGCAGTCATATCTTTTTGTTTAATCTGATGACAAATCGGCCCGCACTGCATATGGATAATCGGCTGATGCCCATCTGCACGATAAGGTGTTGCGGTTAATCCCAATACATACTTGGCTTTTGCCTGAGTTAAAACCTTTTCAAACGAAACCGCCCCCACATGATGGCACTCATCAACAATAATAAAACCGTAATTGGCAATACCATCATAAACGCCCTCTGCCAAATCTAAGCTCTGCACCATGCCAACATCAATATTTCCTGTTGCTTTATTCTTACCTCCTCCAATTTGACCAATTGCCTTTTTATCGATACCCAAGAATGATGACAATTGCAACCGCCACTGATCCATGATTGGTTTGCGATGAACAAGGATTAAAACATTGGTCTTGCGTTTAGCAATAGCAGCTATGGCTAATACAGTTTTACCTGTTCCGGGGGGCGCTACAAAAACACCAAAATCAACATCAAGAACCCCTTCCAATGCTTTTTCTTGTCCCTCATTAAGTGTGCCATCAAAATCAAAATTGATTTCATTGCCGGCTATACGTTTATCTTCTATGTTTAATTTAATGTCATATTCTTTAAGCAATGCTTGCACACCCTCCAGACATCCACGGGGAAGAGCAAGATAACCGTCAACAATCTCCGCGCAACAAATAACCCGAGGGGTTGCATGCGTTGAGAAGCGCATTCGTTGTTTTTTATAAAATTCTGGATTCTGAAATGCCGCTAAGTGTTTTAATTGATTATATAAAACCGAGGGGCCTTGTCCGGTCTTGATATAAATGCGATTACCTAAAACAGCATTGATCGTTTGTGGCAATTCTTTCACATCAATCTTAAATTGTTTCTTACCGGAAGGCAGACGCATCCACGGCTCATCATTTTCCTCAACAGGACTTTGACGCGCGGCAACCACCTGCCCTGCCTTGACTGCTTGCTCTGTCATTGCTTCAACTTGTGTGTAAGACATTTTCTTAATCGATAATAAAGATTGCCATTGATCCGCATATGGCTTTCCATTTCTATCAATGAAAAGACTGTTACCATTGGCCATCGCCTCTTTTTGAAATGGCAACGCAATCAAATTTCCAAAACCTCCTTTAGGTAAGGTGTCCTGACTTGGAAACAAGCGGTCATAGCTTTTCATATCCATTTGAAAACGTTTGGACATGCTTTGTGTAATCAAGAAGCTCCCAAGCCGTCTTGCTGTCACAGCAGGCACCGCTTCACTAAAAAATATCCACACATGACCACCGTTTCCTGATCGAGAACGCTCAACAGCGGCTGGTACCCCTTCTTCAGAACAGGTCTGCATAATCGCCCGCACATCGTCCATCCAATGCTCTTTATCAAAATCCATTGCTAAGAAATAACAACTTTCATTTTTTAGCATTGGGTAAACGCCCATAACCTGAGTACCTGTTAAATGCTGTTTGATGGCAACTTCATCCGGAGAGAGGAATCCTTGATTCGGGCATTCGGAACATTTGATCTGGGGCTTTCGGCATAAAGCACGATCCCATTCATGTTTGCATACAGGGCTATACCCGCGCTTTCCGGTCTTATTGTTTATCCAAAGCTTAGCGTAGACATCATCACGCCCGCGAAAATAACTTTTAAACACTGCGACTTTATCTTCCAACGTCTGATTGTTAACTACTGGATTAAATTGTTGGGTCGTAATTTGAGGAAGGGACTGCAATTTAGAGAGGCTTTGATTCTTGATGGTATTAAGCAGGGCGATTTGCTCATCAATTTTCTTTATTCTCGCCTCAAGAGCATCGCGCTGCGGATCGTGATTATTTTGCTCATCGTTCTTATACACCTAAGCCTCATGATTTTAAAAACATTGCCCTTTGGCGCGTTTGACCACCAAAACATATTGGGAGCTACGACCTGTTAGACCAACCTTCTCCAAAATACCCTTAGCGCAAAGCTCGCTCAAATCCCGCAATGCGGTTCTATTTGGTAAACCTAATTCATGTTTATATTCACGATTGGTAATCTTGCCATGCTTTTTGATATAAAGCAAATTCTAGAGATAATGCTTCTGCTTTCGCTAATTGCGTAGACAGCATCTGCATTTTTTGTAATTGGCCAGACACTGCCTGACCTTTTTGTCCTTCAATCAATTTGCCAGATGGCATCTGGCATTTCTTGCTAGAATTTCACCCTATTTGTCATAGCAAAAGATGGGGATCCTTTACTACTTCTTGCTCTTTTTCTTAAAGAGCTTTTTGGAGCTCGTTTTTAATTCGATCATCTTAACTGTCTTATCAAAAGCACTTTCCTGCGTATCATAAACCTTAACTTGTTTCTGATAGTATCGTTCATAATGTTTTTCCGCATGTTCGACGGCCAGCTCGTGCGATATCGCTCCAGCATGGGTAAGGATATCCCTCTCGTTAAGGGACAAAAAACCATCAAGTTTCTTAATCCAATTCTGCATGTGCATTGGAATCCGACGCATGGCCTGACCTTCGGCAAAGATTAAATATTGCTCTACAAGATTATTAAGAGCCAGAATTTCTTTTTCATTCAAATAATTCTTAGCAATCACAACATCTTGCTTGCGGATTTTAGCCCCACGCCAGCTGGTTAAACCCATGTTCGGCTTGGCGCTGTCAGCGCGTTCGCTAATAATCTCAGCGGCTGTCATACCCGTAATGGCCCAATGCATTTTATTCTGCACAGTTTTAAAAAAGTTAATACTGATATCCAAGGTAGGGTCATAATCCACACTCGTGGAGTAAATGTCTGTGATTTTCTGATAAAACCGGCGTTCCGAGGTACGGATATCCTGAATGCGCCGGACAACTTCATCAAAATAATCAAAAGGCTGCTCTGGATTCTTAAGCCGCTCGTCATCAAGCACAAAGCCTTTGACAATATATTCCCGCAGATGCTGGGTGGCCCACTGGCGAAAACGTGTGGCAACCAGAGATTTGACACGATATCCTACAGAGATGATCATATCAAGGTTGTAATATAACGTGTTATACCCTTTCCCGTCAGCTGCAGTTGTCAAGAATTCCTTGACAACTGGCGATTCTGCAAGCTCATTTTCCTCAAATATATTCTTAATATGCAAACTAATGTTCTGTTTGGTGGTCTGAAACAACTCTGCCATCAGCTGTTGTGTCAGCCAGACCGTCTCATCCTGAAAACGGACATCAATCTTGATTTTTCCGTCTTCAGCCTGATAAATAATCAACTGTGATTGATTCTTGTTTTTATCCATTAACAATTCCTTCTTTAACTCTCTATGGAAATAGCAATTCCTGCCGCTAATGCGACCGCTATGGAGAATACGTATTGCCGCATGCTAATTTTCGTTATAAATCGCTGACTCTCCACATGCCGTGTGCCATGCTTTTGGAGTGATCTCACCTTCCAAAAACTTCGATGTTGCGGCCACACACACAGGACTGCCGGAACCTCCGTCAATGCTGACACCGCTGGACGTTCCGGGAACGGTGATCGTCTGCATGGCTATAGGCGCCGGTAAACTTTGAGCACAGGACGTATCAAGCGCACACGGATGACCCGCATAGAGTTTCGCCGTTCTGGTACCTGATGAACTATAGTAATACGGTACTTCTCGGAATGGCGGATCTTTATGCTGCAACGGGCGGCTTAGATCAATGATTCGATCTTTATGTATATTGCTATCCCCCGTGTCGATAGTATATGATCCGTCACCAACAACGATGAATGTTATGTACCCCGGCCCACCCGATGTTGTTGTGATAAAGCCATTATTGGGAATAGCGCCGGTAACGGTTACCTTCGCAGTACTTTGGCTGTTAAAACCCTTAAGCGTCGCGGTATATGTACCCGGCACTAAATAAGTGTACGTTTGATCCACCAGAGTAATAGTGTTAACGCATCCACCGCTGCACACATTTGCTACTGTCCCCAAACCATCATCATCCGCAGAGAAGCTGTATCCAATGCTCCACAGGCTGCCGGAGAATTTTACGGTGAGCGGCGCTTCGCCAGAAGTCGGCGTTGCGGTAAATGACACGGGAGGCGCTGTTCTGCCCGTAACGGTAATTATCACGGTTCCCATTTGTTTCGTCATAATACAGGCAAGATCAACATCTGGATTGCATTGTGTTAACTCTTTTATCAGCGTTGCGGTGTAGGTGCCAGCGTAAGCATAGGTGTGGGTAAAGAATTGATGTGAGCAATCACCATTCACATCTGTGGCGTCACAGCCCATCGGGCGGATTGACATGATCGATGAAATCTCTCCATCCCCAAAACTTACTGAATAGTTGCCGCTCTCCAGTCCTTCGCGATAAGAAAATGTAAGGGCGAACGGTGCGGCACCAGAGGTCGGCGATGCGGAAAATATCGGCACCCCTGCACGCTGGTCAGCGCTTGATAAAGGCGTCCCTATTCCTACGACAACTATCAAACCAAGTACTATAGCTATCAAAATCGGAAACCCTATGAATTCTCGATACGTCTGCATGAGTTTTATTTTAACATTAGATCTGTTCTTTTCAAACCCAAATTGTAAACCTAAGCGACCTAAACCATCATCTCGCAGTTCACGAATCTCATCTTGCTTTAATAATAAATTATACTTATAAGCCTTCATTTCCGGATCATTAAGAAGTGTTTCAATTTCTTTCATAGCTTCATCATAGCGCTTATCATGAAAATAAATTACCAAAAGAATATTCAAGATGAGCAATTTCTCATTGGGTTCAAAAAATAATTCCTCTTTCATATTCAGGGCCATGGCTCAAATCCTCCTGTTAGTCAGATATGGCCATACTTATTACCAGATAGCAAGTCGATTTATCTACGGGAGAATAGTTACCATTTCGACTCGCTATTGGCCGATTGTTATGGCTATATCTGATGTAACGGAGGATAAACACAGTGAACGAAACAACTTTAGCCCAGATTATGGCCCTTAAAAGCAGCCTTTAGAGGAACTCAAGGCCAAATATGCCGAACTTTTCCAAAAGGAAACGCCTTCTTCCAATAATAAGGTCTATTTATGGCGCAAAATTGCCTACAGGCTTCAGGAAATTGAATATGGCGGACTATCCGCAAATACTCAAAACCGTGTTAATGAACTGATTGAACGTTATGACCCGATAAACAATAAGATGCTCCGCCCCCAGAAATCATCTGATAAAGAAAAATCTAATGGCAGAGATCGTAGACTTCCTATACCTGGAGCCATTATTAGAAAGGAATACAAAGGCAGAATTCTTGAGGTAAAGGTGTTAGAAAAAGGCTTCGATTATGAAGGAAAGGTTTATCTAACATTGTCAGCAGTTGCTCAAGAAATCACAGGTGCCCACTGGAACGGATTCTTATTCTTTAAGCCATAATTATGGAAACCGAAGCTAAAAAACATTTGGTCTGCGCAATTTATACCCGCAAGTCCTCTTCTGAAGGACTTGATCAAGACTTCTCTTCCCTTGATAACCAGCGTGAATCAGCTGAGAATTACATCAAAAGCCAACAAAATGAAGGTTGGGTATCATCTGAAGAACGTTACGATGATGGCGGCTTCACTGGTGCTAATATCGAAAGGCCGGGACTTCAAAAACTTCTAAGTCACATTAAAGAAGGTCACATCAATTGTGTGGTCGTCTATAAAGTTGACCGTCTCTCCCGATCACTACTTGATTTCTCCCAACTCTTAGAATTCTTTGATAAACAAAATGTTACCTTTGTATCAATTACCCAACATTTCAATACCAATAATTCAATGGGACGGCTGACATTAAATATTCTCCTGTCTTTTGCACAATTCGAACGAGAAATAATCAGTGAGCGCACCCGGGATAAACTAAGCGCAGCCCGTAAACGTGGTCAATGGTTAGGAGGCCATCCTCCCTTTGGCTACCTTCGCAATCCATTGGAAAAAGG
>CAZKUL010000112.1:0-1960 GCA_964555945.1 uncultured Planctomycetales bacterium | reverse complement strand
AATGGTTAGGAGGCCATCCTCCCTTTGGCTACCTTCGCAATCCATTGGAAAAAGGTAAGATTATTATCGAGCCCAGTGAAGCTGAAGTAGTTCGAAAGGTGTTTTCTCTTTATCTTGGAAAGAATTCAGCACTCGATGTAGCTCACACCATGAATGAAGCAGGATTCCTTACCCCTTCACGAAACACTAAGACTGGAAAAACCATCGGTAACAATAGATATACAATCACACGAATAATCTACATCCTTAAGAATTACGTTTACGTTGGGAAAGTAAACTACCAAGGGCAAATATACCCCGGTCTTCAGCCTGCCATTATTGATGAAGAAACCTTTAATAAGGTACAAAATAAACTCGCTAATAACCGTCTGGACAGAAAGGCTTATAAAAACAAAGACTGCTCTGGTCTTTTATCACAAGTGCTCAAATGTAAATTATGCCAAAGCGCAATGGTTCATACATACACCATTAAAAAGGGTCGACATAAATACCGTTATTATCTTTGCTCTAAAGCCCAAAAGCTCGGGTACGATCACTGCCCAAATAAATTCATAAACGCTCAGGATATTGAACAGCGAGTTATAGAAATATTTCGTGATGAGAACAAAACTTTGAATAGCCACTCTCATCAAACGGAACTTGAAGCCATTGCTTCCCCCTATTTGGGATAGCTTATTCTTCGAGGAGAAACGTAAGATCATTCGTTCACTTCTTCAAGAAATCAACTATGATGCTAAAAATCAAAAAATTACGCTACTCTTAAATGATTCATCCGAATGGTTGGAATTTGATGCAAACATCATAAAGGGGAACACCAAAAGCAGATTTATTAGCAATACTAAATTTACTCAGGAACCTTCTGTCCGTAAATACCTAATACTTGTACATCATATCCAACGATTGATCGATCAAGGGCGCATAAAACATAGTAGCGAGGCCTGCAAATGGCTCAATATGTGTAGTTCACATATGTACCGCATCATGAACCTGCTTCTCCTCTGCCCCCAAATACAGGACGAAATCCTCAATAATGATTCCCCCGCAATCCAAGCCCTCAGTGAATACAAGCTCAGAGATATTCCCTCAGAACCAATCTGGGAAAAGCAATTGCTCTTATGGCAAAAATTGCTTTCCCAACCCGCTAATTAGTAACCTTAAAAACCAATAACTGAGATAGATACTTGAGGGATATTGGGCCATATCCAGTTACTGGTATTCTTATAACTTCAGAATCTGCCCATAATCGCAGATTATCGAGTAACTGGAATGGTCAAAATAAAGGGCCGTTTAGAGATAAAGAGATAAGAAGCCAGCTTATTTTGGCAAGATATGAGCCTCATCTAAAAGTATCGAAGAATTCTTGGTGGAGATTGATTAAAACGAAGAAAATATGTTGCGTAACCTTTTGACACACGCACACATAAAAAATCCCCACAACAGCATCGCTATTGCGGGGATTGCGTATCTCTCAACTGAGATAGACGCTGATATAACTGGCGGAGAAGGAGAGATTCGAACTCTCGAGACGCCTTTCGACGTCCACACGCTTTCCAGGCGTGCGCCTTAAACCACTCGGCCACCTCTCCGTACCAAAGCCTTACTTTTTTATTTGCTTGTCAAACTCCCATACAATTGATGCCGCTGCTCTTTGATCCTGTTATCTTCCAGGTACTGATCGTAAGGAAGACCCATTTTATCAATATAGCCGGTGGAGGTCAATTCGATGATGCGGTTGGCCACTGTTTGGACTAATTGATGGTCGTGGGACGAAAATAAGATTGTCCCGGAAAAAGTTTCCATACCTTTATTTAAAGAGGTGATTGCCTCCAGGTCCAAATGATTGGTGGGCTCATCCAGGATGACGACATTGGCGTTGGTGAGCATCATCTTGGCCAACATGCAACGCACCTTCTCTCCACCGGAAAGGACCTTCACTTTCTTTAAACTCTCTTCGCCGGTA
>CAZKUL010000111.1:4810-9185 GCA_964555945.1 uncultured Planctomycetales bacterium | reverse complement strand
TGCGCCTGGAGGTGATACATGCGCAACCACAAGGCCCTGAATTTTCTCTTGTCTTTGGGATGAATGATTGATTCCCAATTGACTTCTGATTTGCATCCCGTATATTCCACCCAGCGTTCATTAAAATAATCAACGCTGCCTGAGGGCAAGATCTTTACGATACTATGGGGTACCGCATCAGCCAAATGCGAATAACTGCGGTAGCTATCCTGACGCAGTTCTGAGATTTGCCTTTCTTTTTCTTGGACCTCAATTTGCCTTAACAAGGCCGCTTGGTGCTGAATTTGCATATTCTTATTAAAAAGATCGACGAATATGCTTATTTTTGATTTGAGAATAAAGGCATCAAAAGGTTTAAAAATATAATCCACAGCTCCGCTTTCATAACCCTGATTGATATGACGCATTTCCTTATTAATAGCGGTCACAAAAATGATGGGCGTATCGCGGGTCCGGTAATTCTCACGCAGAAGCTTGGCGGTTTCAAAGCCGTCCATTTCAGGCATTTGCACATCCAGAAGGATGACCGCGAAATCATTAAATAAAGCATACCTCACGGCCTCCTGTCCTGAACTGGCCTTAAAAAGGTTGTATTGCTCACAGGAAAGCACAGCCTCTAATGCCAGCAAACCCTCAGGCCGATCATCCACGACAAGGATATTTGCCTTTGTTAGCGGATTGCTCTCCAATCGTGTTACTGTGTCCATCATTTGTTCAGCCATGAGTGCATCACTGCCAAGAGACGGTCAGTATCAACTGGTTTAGTAATATAATCGGAAGCCCCTGCTTCCAAGCATTGTTCCCGGTCACCTTTCATGGCTTTAGCCGTCAAAGCAATAATCGGTAAGGTCTCAAACTTGGTTATTTTACGTATCATTTTAATGGCATCAAAACCATTCATCTCCGGCATCATGATATCCATTAATATGAGATCCGTGTCGGGTTTCTCCTTGAGGCGGCGAATTCCCGTCTTACCATTATCGGCATGGAAAACAATCATGCCCCACGGTTCAAGCACACTTGTCAACGCATAGATGTTTCTCATGTCATCGTCAATAATGAGGATATTTTTGCCTCTAAATTCGGCGTCCTTAGGTAATGCCGGGATAATCTGTTGTCTGCTACTATTGCTGTTGGTTATGAGTTCAGCCCCTATGTATTTCTCAGGCAAATAGAGGGTAAAGGTACTCCCCATTCCCGGAGCACTCTCAACCTTGATTATCCCTCCCAGCAAACGGGCTATTTCGCGGCTGATGGTCAAGCCCAGACCTGTCCCCCCATACTTACGACTGGTGGTTCCGTCCGCTTGTTGAAATGCTTCAAAAATAATGTTCTGCTTGTCCGCGGGAATACCGATGCCGGTATCTTTGACGGAAAAGGCAAGAACAACAGCACTCTTGTCCAATGTTTCGATGCCGAACCTTTTCTCTTTTTCCACGACTCTGATATCCATGTTCACTTCGCCTCTTTCGGTAAACTTAATGGCATTGGATAAAAGGTTTTTGAGGATTTGCTGCAAACGGTTATTATCCGTAAACACCGTTCTAGGCAGGCTGCCATTAGCATGGATGGTAAAGTTAAGGTTCTTATGCTCTGCCAAAGGACGGAAATTATGCTCCAGATACTCATAGATCTGCGGGAGCTGAATTTCCTGCGGCTCAATGGACATCTTACCGGCTTCCACCTTGGAGAGATCAAGAATTTCATTAATGAGTGTCAAGAGATCCTGTCCGGTCGAATGCACGGTTGAAGCATATTTGATCTGCTCCGGTGTCAGATTACTTTCCTTATTTTCAGACAAGGCCCTAGAAAGAATGAGCAAGCTGTTTAAAGGCGTACGCAGCTCATGGGACATATTGGCCAGGAATTCCGATTTGTACTTGGAAATCAAGGACAATTGTTCTGCCTTTTCTTCCAGCGACAAGCTGGCCATCTCAACTTCCTTGTTCTTTAGCTCCAGAAGCTTGGCTTTGTCTTCTAGTTCCTTGGCTTGATTTTCCAACTCGGAGTTGGAACGTTTGACTTCCTGAAGAAGCTCTTCAGTTCTCATGGTCGAAGAGATCATGTTCAAGATAACGCCGACGCTATCCATGAGCTGATCCAAGAAGTTAAGGTAATTGACGCTAAATGGTTGGAAGGAAGCCAGTTCGATAACGGCTTTTAATTCCCCTTCGAAAACAACGGGCAAAAGGAGGATATTTTGCGGTGTGGCTTCCCCTAAACCGGAGGTAATGGAAATATAGTCTTGCGGTGGTTTAGTGATCAAAATGCGTTTCTTCTCAAAAGCGCATTGTCCCACGAGAGATTCTTTCAGGCGATAAGTGCTCGAAAGATTCTTGCGTTCATTAAAGGCATAACTGGCAATGAGGGTCAATAGCGTATCATTGTCCGCGGATTGGGCCACAAAGAAAGCGCCGTGCTGAGCGTCCACAATGGGGGTTAATTCCGACATGATGAGCTGGGCCACAGCTGTCAAGTTTCTCTGACCTTGCATCATGCTAGAGAAGCGGGCCAGATTTGTCTTCAACCAGTCATGGTCTTTGTTTTGGGCAGTCGTGTCCTTCAAGTTTGTGATCATCTGGTTGATGTTGTCCTTGAGCGCCGCGACCTCCCCTTGCGCCTCAACGGTAATGGAACGCGTCAAGTCACCCTTGGTAACAGCGGTGGAAACCTCCGCGATGGCACGCACCTGAGAAGTTAAGTTTCCGGCCAGCTGATTGACGTTGACTGTCAAGTCCTTCCAGATACCCGACGCGCCAGGGACCTTGGCCTGACCGCCCAACTTCCCTTCGATACCGACTTCGCGAGCCACGGTCGTAACCTGGTCGGCAAAGGTGCGCAGGGTGTCTGTCATACTATTGATCGTTTCCGCCAGACCCGCGACCTCACCTTTGGCTTCCAAGACGAACTTTTCGCTCAGGTCTCCGGTTGCAACCGCGGTAACGACCTTGATGATGCCGCGCACTTGTTTGGTCAAGTTACCGGCCATGAAGTTAACGTTGTCAGTCAAGTCTTTCCACACGCCTGATGCTCCAGGCACCTTTGCCTGACCTCCAAGCTGCCCTTCGATACCGACTTCACGGGCAACGGTTGTAACCTGGTCGGCAAAGGTACTGAGCGTGTCTATCATGTTGTTGATCGTTTCCGCCAAAGCCGCCACCTCACCTTTGGCTTCCAAAACGAATTTCTGGTTCAAGTCACCGTTAGCAACCGCAGTAACGACGCGGACGATACCGCGCACTTGTTTTGTCAAATTACCGGCCATGAAGTTAACGTTATCCGTCAAGTCCTTCCAGGTACCCGAAACACCCTTGACTTCTGCCTGACCGCCTAATTTTCCTTCAGTACCGACTTCCTTGGCCACACGGGTGACTTCCGCCGCGAAGGAATTAAGTTGGTCGACCATGGTGTTGATCATGTTCTTAAGTTCCAAGATTTCTCCCCTGGCATCGACCGTGATCTTCTGCGACAAGTCTCCCTTAGCGACGGCCGTCGTAACCTTGGCAATATTACGCACCTGGTTGGTCAAGTTTCCGGCCATGAAGTTGACATTTTCAGTCAAATCCCTCCACGTTCCCGATACCCCCTTGACCTCAGCCTGACCGCCTAATTTTCCCTCTGTACCGACTTCCTTGGCCACACGGGTGACTTCCGCCGCGAACGAGTTGAGCTGATCAAGCATGATGTTGATGGTGTTCTTAAGCTCCAAGATCTCACCCTTAGCATCGACGGTGATTTTCTGCGACAAGTCTCCCTTGGCAACGGCCGTCGTAACCTTAGCGATATTACGCACCTGGTTGGTCAAGTTTCCGGCTAAAACGTTGACGTTATCCGTCAAGTCCTTCCAGGTACCCGAGACTCCCTTGACGTCTGCCTGACCGCCTAATTTACCTTCGGTACCGACTTCCTTGGCCACACGGGTAACTTCCGCCGCGAAGGAGTTGAGCTGGTCCACCATGATGTTGATGGTGTTTTTAAGCTCCAAGATCTCGCCCTTAGCATCGACGGTGATTTTCTGTGACAAATCGCCTTTGGCAACAGCTGTCGTAACCTTGGCGATGTTACGTACCTGGTCCGTCAAGTTGCCTGCCAACACGTTGACGTTATCTGTCAGGTCCTTCCAAACCCCCGAAACACCTTTAACGAAAGCCTGGCCTCCCAATTTACCGCCGGTACCGACTTCCTTGGCTACACGGGTAACTTCCGCCGCGAAAGAGTTGAGTTGGTCGACCATGGTGTTGATCATGTTCTTTAACTCCAGGATCTCTCCCTTAGCATCGACCGTGATCTTCTGGGACAAATCTCCTTTAGCAACGGCCGTCGTAACCTTGGCAATATTACGCACCTGGTTGGTCAAGTTTCCGGCCATGAAGTT
>CAZKUL010000111.1:0-4710 GCA_964555945.1 uncultured Planctomycetales bacterium | reverse complement strand
CAACGGCCGTCGTAACCTTGGCGATATTACGCACCTGGTTGGTTAAGTTTCCGGCTAAAACGTTGACGTTATCCGTCAAGTCCTTCCAGGTACCGGATACACCCTTGACGTCTGCCTGACCGCCTAATTTACCTTCGGTACCGACTTCCTTGGCCACACGGGTAACTTCCGCCGCGAAGGAGTTGAGCTGGTCCACCATGATGTTGATGGTGTTTTTAAGCTCTGAAATTTCCCCTTTAGCATCGACGGTGATCTTCTGTGACAAGTCTCCCTTGGCAACAGCCGTCGTAACCTTGGCGATATTACGCACCTGGTTGGTTAAGTTTCCGGCCAAAACATTAACGTTATCCGTCAAATCTTTCCAAACCCCTAATACGCCTTTGACGTCCGCCTGGCCGCCTAATTTACCTTCCAGACCGACTTCCTTGGCCACGCGCGAGACTTCCGATGAAAAAAAGCTCAATTGATCAAGCATGGAATTAACGACCGTTCCAATACGCAAATATTCCCCTTTTAAGGTACGGCCTTCAATCTCCAAGGGCATTTTTTGCGACAAATCGCCTTTGGCAACGGACGTAATGACACGCGCAAACTCATTGGTAGGCTGCACTAAGTTAGAGATAAGCGAGTTAATTGAGTCCATGCCCGTGGCCCACGCCCCTTTGACAGGTCCAATGGAGGCACGTTCCGTCAATTTACCTTCTTCACCGACGATGCGGCTGACCCGGGCAAATTCATTGATCATATTCTCGTTTAAATCCAGAATATCATTAAGGACTTCACCTATTTCACTGGGGATTCCGTCTTCTTCCACAGGAAAACGCACGGAAAGATTTCCTTGGCGCACGGCCTTAGCTATGTGAAGCATCTTCCTTAATTGATCTTTGCGGGGCGGCTTTCCATTTCCATGGTCTCCTCCTACGGCAGTAACCGCCAATTCATTGAGATTTTCCTTATTTTCATTTTCTTTCTCTACAAAAGTAACCGGTGTCATAGAAGAATCTCCTTGGAAGAAAAGAATTTGTTTATAATTTAGCCCGCAAAACCAAATAATGCATTCCGCTGTAAAGCAAAGCTATACCCGCCGAAAAGAAGGAAAAATGAGAAAAATTGAGCATGAGGTTCTCAGTCTATCTTTTGATTAAGAATTGTACATGGCTTGTTTCTACTTTAAATTGACTTTGTTCCACCATTCCCACTATCCCCCATCGACCCATCAACTAACCCCTGAGGAGGCTGATAAAGTCGTGACAGGCACGACTATCTCTGGTAAAGAAAGTTGTGCCTGTCACGACTTTATCTTAGTTTATGTTGCATCCGTGGTATCGAATTCATCCAGGCGATTTCCTAGAGCAAATTCAATCTTGGTAATGAGGTTTAAGGGTCGGAAGGGTTTGAGGATGGAAGTCTTAATACCACACAGTTTCATCATCAGAAAATGCTGCTTCTCGGTGAAAAAACCTGTCATGGCAACAACTGGGATATCTTTAAGGAATGAAGAATGCCTTGCTTCATCCGCAATTTGAAAGCCGCTTTTAGGGCTCATTTTTAAATCCAATAAAATGAGATCAGGTTTGTTCTTCAACGCCGCATCTAAAACCTTGGTCCCATCACTGAGCGCAATAACATGATAGCCCCCCAGGTTTAATAGATTCTCCAACTCTTCCAAAAGCTCGACATTATCATCCACGATCATAATAACGGGTTTACTTTTATTGGTTGTCATGAGGGCTTCCTGTTTTGTTTCCATTGTTGAAGTTGTCATAAATACCTCTTTCCCTAAAATGATGATTGCTTCCAAGAATATTCTCACGGAATTCCGGCTTCTCCGTTAGAGAGAGTAACCCTTGGCGTTTCCCACTGATAGATCTTTTTTTTGATTAGCTCACTACTAAACCCAGAATATCCTAACTGCGGAAAAATCACAATGGCGTGTTTCAGCTTTTTACTGACTTTGTTCTACTAATCTTATATAAGACGCCATAAATGGCGTCTCTACGATAAACGCTCCAGACTGCTTAAAGTCTTGATTTTTTGAATCAAATTCTCGACTAAGAACGGTTTATTTATGACCACATCTGCCAAAGTTAAAACTTTCTCTTCATCATCTTGAGTAACGCCGTCTTCTTTAAGCAAGGCATCCCCTAAAGGACGTCCTGAGATGACCAAGACTTTAACAGGGCTCATCGTTTTTCTTATGCTTTTAAGGACTCCATAGCCGTTAAGCCCCGGCAACTTTAAATCCAGAATGATGACCTGATATTGCCTCTCGCGTAAATATTTCAGGCCTTGCAGACCATCTAAAGCTATATCCACCTGAAAACCTTCCGCCTTTAGAACTTCTTCGAGTTCAGCACACAACTCTTCGTCGTCATCAATGAGAAGCAACTTCAGCATGATTTCTCCTATGGAGCGGTAATAGGACACTCACCGTGGTCCCTTGGCCTAAGACGCTTTTAATATCAATTTTACCTTGTTGTAAATTAACCAACTCATTGCAAATAGTCAACCCCAAACCTGTACCTTTAGACTTGCGCGTAAAAAAGGGCTCGAACACCTTGTCTAAATCCTCCTCTGCTATTCCCACACCGGTGTCCTGAATGCTCACATGAAGCATGTCCCCCTCGCGATCGGCCCTCAAAACGACCTTACCGCCCGGCGCAGGGATAGCCTGGCACGCGTTGTTTAGAATATTGAGGAAGATCTCCCTAATTTGGTTGGAATCAGACTCCATGATTTCCAAACCGTCGCCATATTTTTTTTCTATCGTTATTCCCTTTTCCGCAAACCGTGCCTGTGCCGATGACACACACTCATCGAGAATATGAAGAATACGCACCTCTTCATAATTAGGAATTTTAATCCGGGCATAACTGAGGAGATTATCGATGATCTGATTGCCTTCCCATACTTTCTTTTCAATGTTTACCAAATGCTTGTTAACACTCAAATCATTCCTTTCCTTCTTCAAATTATAAGCGGCCAAATGAATGACCCCCAGGGGATTGCGCAATTCATGTGCAACCGTCGCCGCTAATGTCCCTATGTCTGCCAGACGGCTTACGTGTTTTAGCTCCTTCTGTGTTTTTATTAATTCTTTGGATCGTTCATCCACCAGTCTTTCCAAGCTTTCCTTGTCCCGCTTCAGGACCTCTTCGGCCAGCTTTCTTTCCGTAATATCAATACAGGACCCTATAAAGCCGCCAAAATGGCCATCTGAACTAAAACGAGCGACTCCAGAATCCAAAACCCAGCGATAGCCCCCATCCGCACGCTTGAGCCTATAGTCCAACGTAAATCTCTCCCGGGCGGCGAAAGCCTGAAGATAAATTTGGGTACACCTGGCAAAATCATCCGGGTGGATGCTTTTTCTCCAACTGTTTCCTAATTGGTCCCCATCCCCTCCAATAAAACTGGTCCACGCCTTATTAAAAAAGCTATAAACCCCATCGGACCCTGTCATCCAAATCATGACAGGGGCCGTGTCCGCCATGGACCGAAAACGCCGTTCGCTTTCTTCAATGGCCAGCTGGGACTTCTTGCGTTCGGTGATATCACGCTCAATCGAGGACACTCCCGTGAGCACGCCCAGGTTATTGCGTAAGGGTGAAATGGTCAGCAATATGTCAATCAAACTTCCATCTTGACGCCGCCGGATCGTTTCCAGTAGTTCGACTTTCCTGCCATCTTCGAGGTCCTGAAACAAGGTTACCAATTCCTCTTTCTTATCATCAGGAACTAAAATATCAAGGGTCTGACCAATGACTTCTTGCACCTTGAACCCATAAAGATTCTCCGCCCCCTTATTCCAGCTGGTAATGATCCCTTCCAATGACATGGAAATAATGGCCTCATCGGAGCTTTCAATAATGGAAGCAAAATGGACTTGCACCTCTTCATATTTCTTTCTTTCCGTAATGTCGCGATAATTGATCACCACTGCCGCCACTGCGGGTTGGTCTAATAGATTACATCCGGAACCTTCCATCCAGCGCCAGGTGCCATCCTTGCGCTGCATGCGGCAGGTGGCATGAGCGACCCCCCCGGGGATCTTCAACAACTCCTGAAATGTTTCAAGGACACCTGGAACATCTTCCGCATGCATCAATTCAAACATAGAGCGACCCTGTAACTCGGCATTGTCGTAACCCAATACTCTTTTGGTGGGCGGACTTGTATAAAGCACCTTGGCTTGAGGGTCAATCATGGCCACCACCTCAAAACTATTTTCTACCAAACTCCGGAAGCGGGCTTCATTATGCTTGATATCCTCCTCGGCCTTCTGACGTTCATACAAGGCCGCAGCCAGGGTCAGAACCGTCACCGCGATGACCCCGATAAAACATTCCACAATCACCAGATCCTCAGGAAGCCTTCCGCCGACAAAAGGCCCTAAATGTGAAATGGAACCAGCCACCGCAAGGATGGAGGTGATTAACAACGACACGGTTGCTCCGGGAAAACCAAAACGATAGGTGGCCCATATCCCGAAAGGCAATACCAAATAAGTCACGTGAGAATAAAAGCCATATTCAGGAAATGTCCCCATAAAAACACCGGCATTAACAATCACTAAAATAAAACTGACCAGTATGGCTTCTAGAATATTTTGCGCGGAACGAAACTGCCATAATTTCTTATGAAAGGTCAGGAAGGGAGATGCAATGACCAGAATGCCAACGACATCACCAAGCCACCAGGTGAACCAAA
>CAZKUL010000110.1:7416-9204 GCA_964555945.1 uncultured Planctomycetales bacterium | reverse complement strand
TTATTCAGGCTAATATTTCTCCCTGGGAAAAAGCGGACTTAAGTCTTTTTGACCGTAATGCAGCCCTTCATTTGAAATTAACACAGCAGTCCTCCAGGGTTCATCCGGATCTTGTCATCTGGCCGGAAACTGCCTTTCCTGACGATCTTCTGCAAAGTGAGCAATGGCGTCCTCCTGTCTTCACTCAAGCTCGGCGGATGAATGCCGACATCCTCATCGGCATGGCTCCTATTATCGAGGGAAAGGAATACAACAGCGCCTTGTTGATCAATGCCCAAGCACAGGTGGGTGGATTGTACCATAAGCAAGCCCTCGTTCCCTTTGCAGAAACTACCCCCTTAGAGCCCTGGGGCATCCGTTGGGGGCGGGGATATCATTTTAGCGCGGGGCATAAATCTGGGATTTTGGGCCTAAAGACAGGGTCAATACTTTTTGGAGTTGTCATTTGTTCAGAGTCCGCGCATCCCTCCCTTGTGCGACGGCTGCGCAAGGATGGGGCCCAATTTTTAGTTGAGCTGTCTAATGACGGATGGTTTGCGGACAGGGCTTCTTATATGCTTCATGCCCAGGCCGCGATCATGCGGGCCGTAGAAAATCACAGGTGGGTGATACGCGCAGCCAACACAGGTTTTAGTTTTGCTGTTGATCCTGATGGGGGCATTCATACAGACACGAATCTTAAATTAGGCCGCGAAGGCTTTGGGATTTTTGATATAATAATAAATTAATATAAGGATCCCGATAAATATAGTTGGATTCTTGTATTAATTTATATGGGGAGCGTTTTTGCGACGAAGAATCTCATTAAAATTGGTCCTTGCCTGTTGCTTGTTTGTTCTTTTTTGCTTTGTGTCTTTTGAGGCGACGGATAATGCCCATGCTGCCGGTCTCATCATGCGCATCCAGCAGGCGAAACAAATGAGGCAGCGGCCGACACAGGCAGACTATGAACGCCATCAATTGCAGCAACAGCGAGAGGCCCAAGCCCAAGGACAATCCCAGGGCCAGCAGGCCCCAGCACCGCCGACCTATCAGCAGACCGTGGATCAACGTAACCAAGCCATTGCCCAGGCCATTATTAACGCCCATAACCAAGCCATCGCCAGCGAAAGTGTGCCTTTAGGCAATACCGTGGGTGGTGATCAAACAGAAACCAGTCCTGTGGCGAACGTCCCTCACCCGCCCGTGGCCACGCCCATGCTTCCATCAACGACTTCGACCGATGTCAAGGATGTGGTTGATCTTTCAGAGGTCTGGAAGAAGTTGGACTCTAAATCAACAGTTTGGACACTGTTGATTGACGATCAAGCCAAGGCACTGACCGTCTCTGAGTACATTGATCGCTTCCGTCAGCAGGGGGTCAAGATCAACGCCCCGCCGGAACATTACGTGCAGTTGATTGACCAGGTGGTCCAGCAAAATTCACAATTGCTGCAGAGACCTTTTGGAGACTTGCTGCAAATGCTAGCTATTGTGGATTATGATTTTGATAACGGCATGGATAAAGATGCTTTAGCCAAAGCCGTTTTAGGCGAAGCGGCTTTTGAAGCCAATAAAAAAAGATTCACCCAGCAGCAGTCTCAATAGCATGAAGAAAAAAACACAGGACATATGAGGAAATACATCCTATCCAATATTCCCTGTTTCCTGCTCGGCGGCGGGGTTAAGAAATTGATACATGGAGAAGTATGACAAAATACATTTTATCCATTGATCAAGGGACAACTGGTTCTCGGGCGTTTGTTTTTGATGCGCAAGGGCGGGTGGTTTCGAGCGTTTACCAGGAGT
>CAZKUL010000110.1:0-7316 GCA_964555945.1 uncultured Planctomycetales bacterium | reverse complement strand
CGGGCGTTTGTTTTTGATGCGCAAGGGCGGGTGGTTTCGAGCGTTTACCAGGAGTTTAAGCAATATTATCCTAAGCCTGGCTGGGTTGAGCATGATGCTAATGAGATTTGGGAGAGTGTTGAGGCCGTTGTTCGAAAGGCAATGAAACAATCACGCGTAGACCCCAAGAGCATTGCCGCCATCGGTATCACCAATCAACGCGAGACCACGGTTTTGTGGGACCGCCGGACGCAGAGGCCTTTTTATCATGCCATTGTCTGGCAGTGCCGTCGCACGGCAGAGGCCTGTCGCCGTCTCAAGAAACATGAGGACTTATTTCGTAAGACCACGGGCTTAGTGGTTGACGCGTATTTCTCAGGCACAAAGATCCAGTGGCTACTGGATCATCTTCCGGGTTTGCGCCAAAAAGCGAGTAGAGGTCAAGTGGCCTTTGGCACCATGGACAGTTGGCTCATTTATAAATTGACCAATGGGGCTTCCCATGTCACAGACATGACCAATGCCAGCCGCACGTTGATCTTTGATATCAAGGCCAAGGTCTTTAGTAAGCCATTATTAAAATTATTAAATATACCTGAAAATATTTTACCTCGAGTGTTGCCATCATCATCGGTCTTTGGGTATACCGCGCGAGGGATCGCGGGCCTTCCCGAGGGAATTCCTATCACAGCGGTGATGGGGGACCAGCAAGCGGCCTTATACGGACAGGGATGTTTTACGCCAGGCAGCGTCAAGAATACTTATGGGACGGGATGCTTCATGCTGCTTAACACCGGTGACAAATGTGTTTATTCTAAAAAAGGTCTTTTAACCACCTTGGGGTGTGACGCGCAGGGGCAGCCGGTCTATGTCCTGGAGGGATCGGTATTTATCGCCGGAGCTGTGGTCCAGTGGCTTAGGGATGAATTAAAGATGATCAAAGACTCCGCTTCGACGGAGAAGATGATCTCCGGTATTAAAGAGACACAGGGGGTTTATGTGGTGCCGGCTTTTGTGGGATTAGGGGCTCCGTACTGGGACCCGCAGGCGCGGGGACTCATCACTGGTTTGACACGGGGCACAAACAAAGAGCATATCGTGCGCGCCGCCCTGGAATCAATGGCGTATCAGACCAAGGACGTATTTGATGTAATGGGCAAAGAATCCAGACTCCGGATTAGAACCTTAGCGGTGGACGGTGGGGCCTGCCGTAATAATTTTCTCATGCAGTTCCAAGCGGATATGTTGGGCATTCCCATCTATAGGCCATTGATGGTCGATTCCACGGCCTCAGGTGCTGCTTATTTGGCAGGCGTGTCCATTGGCTTGTGGAAACCAAAGGATGTCCTTAAGATTAAGGTGATTGAACGGATATTCAAACCAAACATGACACGCCTAGAAGCTAAAGCCAAATACGCAGGCTGGTGCCACGCTGTAAGGCAGACACTAACAAAATGATTCCCCTCCCCTTGTGGAAGGGAACAACGAAAGAAATTTAATGATCCGCGACATCTCCCGACTAGCAAAAACTAAATTCGACTTGATTGTCGTTGGTGGGGGCATTAATGGGGCAGCGACCGCTCATCTAGCCGCGTCCTGTGGGGCTTCCGTGGCTTTGTTGGAAAAGGGGGATTTTGCCAGCGGCACGTCGAGCAAATCCACTAAACTTTTGCATGGAGGCATCCGCTATCTGGAGAACTTTGAATTTGATCTGGTGCATGAATCTTTAAGGGAGCGGTTTATTCAATGGCAGGCGGCACCCTACCTAGTTAAGCCCTTGTCATTTGTAGTTCCGGTTTATAAGAATGACGGGCGGCCATTATGGATGATGAAAATAGGTGTTTGGCTCTATGATCTTTTAAGCGGCAAATACAGGATCGGTCATCATCGTTCTTTATCTGTCGCTGAAATTACCTCACTGGCCCCAGGCATTAACCCGGAGGGATTGGTCGGGGGCGTTGAGTACTTTGATGCCCAGATGGACGATGCCAGGCTTTGCTTGGAGAATGTGCTGATGGCTGATCTCAAAGGGGCGGTCGTGGCTAATTATATGGAGGTTGAGGGCTTTATCAAAAATGAACAATCCCATGCCATTGGTGTTAGGGCCAAAGACCTCTTAAGCGGTCAACCGCTGGATATTTTCGGCTCGAAGATCATTGTGACGGCAGGCCCCTGGTCAGATGAATTGATCCAAAAGGACTTGCCGCATGCGGTCAAGCGCCTGCGGCCGACCAAGGGCGTTCATATCGTTTATCGAGGGGAAATCTCCCCCAGCGCCTTTTTATTGCAAAGCCGGCAGGACAAACGCATCTTTTTTATTATTCCTTTCAGGGGCAACTCTTTAATAGGAACCACGGACACGGATTATCATCAAAGTCCGGACAGCGTCGTTGTTGAGGAGGAAGACATCCAGTATCTCCTTCAGGAAGCAAGCAGGGTTTTTCCTAACATTAAGTTTGATGCCTCAAAAATTATTACAACCTTTGCGGGGCTGAGGCCCCTGGTCGCTGAGAAGGGAAACCCTTCTCAAATTTCCCGTAAACATGCCATTGAAACCAATGCGTCGGGCATCTGCTTTGTCATGGGGGGAAAATATACGACCTACCGGGCCATCGCCGAGGAGGCTGTCTCAACGGCCATGCCCCATCTGGCGCCTAAACTGCCCTACGGTGGACATTATACTCTTTATGGAAGCGGGGGTAATGACGAAATTAAGATACTGAGTCAACGATTCGAAGTGCCCATTGAGATGATCCGATACCTGCAGGGCATTTATGGCAGCCGCTTGGGGGATGTGCTCAATAGAGTTCAGGGGAATCCACAATTCAAGGAGAAAATCTGTTCTTGCTCACCCGCCATTGCGGCCCAGGTACTCTATGCGCGGGATCTGGAGATGGCACAGACTCCTGAAGATGTGATGGAGCGAAGGCTTGGGTTGTCCTATCTGGATTGTCCCAAGGGCGACTGCCGCAGATCCATTGTGAAAATCCTTAAAGACCATCCATGAAGAATGTTGAAAGGCTTCTATCCAAAGCTCTCGAGCGGCGTGTCCCATTAACATCCATCACCAATGCCATGCGTTTGGTCAATGGGGCAGGTGATGGGTTGGAGGGTCTTTTGATCGACCGTTATGACAAACACTTTCATGTCCAATTTTTAGCGGACCACTGGTACGAACAAAGGCAAGAAATTTACCGCGCCTTATCTTCTCATTTATCCGTGGACTATTTGATTATAAAATCCCGTCGAGGACTTGAAATCAACGAGGAGGTGCTGATAGGATCTGTGCCCTTAACCGTTGTTGAGGAGTATGGTATTAAATTTGAAGTCAATTTAAAAGAAGGTTTGAATTGCGGGTTATTTTTAGACATGCGTCATAATCGCCGGATGGTGGGTCTTGCCTCTAAAGATAAAAAGGTGCTGAATTGTTTTGCTTATACCTGTTCTTTTGGGATGCATGCCCGCCTGGGAGGCGCGAGGGAGGTCATCAATACAGATATCAGCCGCAAGATTCTGGAACAAGGGAAAAATAATTATCAGCTCAATGGACTTTCTCCGGGCCCCGGTGAATTTATCAAGGCCAATTCTGTTTCATTTTTGCAAAGGGCGTTTAAAAAAGGCAATTGCTTTGATGTGATCATTCTTGATCCACCCTCTTTTGCCCGTCATGAGGATGGCGTATTCCAAGTCAAACACGATTTGCCCAAATTAATGGCATTGGCCGTTGCTGTTTTAAGTCCAGGAGGGGCTTTGTTTGTATCGACCAATTATAGCGCGATGACACACGCTGATTTGGAGCGCATCTTATCCAAGGGCCTTAATGGCCGTCAGGTGGCGCATCTTCAACGTGTGGGACAAGATGAGGATTTCCCCGGCAGCAATAGTTTTAAAGAAAGTTACCTGGTGGGTCTATGGGTCAAGTTCCGCTAGAGCGGGCCCTATCGAAATTAGGTGTCCTATCGCGTGCACAAACGAAAAGATGTATCGAGGAAGGGCGCATCGCGGTCAATGGCCGCATCATCAAGGACCCCCAATTTTTTTTGGTCCCGGAGACAGCGCGGATTACTATTGATGGTAAGGTCGTCAGCCGTGCTCCAGCAATGACGATCATGCTCAATAAACCGCGGGGGGTCGTCACTACAAAATCAGATGAAAAGGGACGCAAGACCGTCTTTGACCTGTTGCCGTCCGGGATGCAGCATCTGCATCCCGTAGGCCGGCTAGATATGGCCACAACGGGTTTGCTGTTGATGACTACTGACACCCAGCTTTCCAATTTTCTGACGGATCCGGATAACGCAATACCGCGAATCTATGCCGTGAGTGTGGCTGGCCGGATGACCGATGATGAATTGAAACGTTTGTCAGAGGGTATCAAGGACAAAGGGCAGTTACTCAAGGCCTCCTCGGTCACTTTACGGAAGGCCAGCAATAAAGAATCCCATTTAATTGTTGAGCTGACCGAAGGCAAAAACCGTGAAATCCGCCGCATGTTCGAAGCGCTCAGCTTCGAAGTCACGGCCCTTAAACGGATTGCATTTGGAAAATTAAAATTGGGCGACCTTCTTCCAGGTCAAATTCAGGAAGTTGTTCGAAAAGATATTATTTGATAATCATACCTCAACCCGCGAGGGGAGGGGCCACGAGAGAAAATGAATATATGCTTTATGATGTGATCATTGTGGGTGCGGGAGCGGCAGGTTTGATGACGGCGACCCAGGCTGCGCAAGGCGGTATGCGGGTGCTTTTGTTGGAAGGGCAAAAGAAGGTGGGCGCCAAAATCCTTATGTCCGGCGGGACGCGCTGCAATGTGACTAATAAAACCGTCACTGAAAAGGATTTCAACAGCCAGCAGATCATTTATGTGCGTAATGTCCTGCGTTCCTTCAGCAATACAGACACGATCAAGTTTTTCAAAGGCCTGGGTGTTGAGCTCATCCTCGAGCCAACGGGCAAGTATTTTCCGTCTACACATTCAGGGAAAACTGTTCTTGAAGCGCTCTTACGCAGGGTCGATGAACTTAAAGTTACGCTTTTAGTCGAGCATAAAGTCAAAGCGCTTGGTTTTGAGAACAATGAATTCATTGTTAGAGGAGATCAATTCCATTATCAGGGCAAGAACATAGTACTAACAACCGGTGGCTTATCCTATCCTGGGACTGGCAGTGACGGGACAGGCTACAGGCTGGCCCAAGGCTTCGGCCACCCGATGGTTGAAACCACACCCGCACTGAGCCCACTGGCCACACAGGACAATGACATCAAGGCCTTATCAGGCATCACTCTCGAAGTTCAATTGACATTGATCGTTGAGGGCAAACATCTATTTTCTTGCCGCGAGGGTTTTCTTTTTACGCATGTTGGATTTTCCGGACCCTCGGCCCTTGATATCAGCCGCCACTATGTGCATGCCCAAGGTCAAAAGCAAATTGTCGCCAATTTCATTCCAAACTATGATGTGAATTCTTTTGGCCTCTATCTTAGCAAAATTCAACAGAATACACCCCGCAAAACCCTTAAGAATGTCTTGGCTGAACTGCTGCCTCAACGCTTGTGCGATCTTATTTTTAAGAAAGCAGGCATTGACCCATCACTGGTCATGAATCAATTAGACAAGGCTTCCCGGGGACGGTTGATTGGAAAATGCGTGCAATATCCCCTTGAAGTTACGGGGGTGCTCGGGTATAGTAAGGCAGAAGTGACCGCCGGTGGAATCAATTGGGTTGAAATTAATCCTAAAACGCTGGAATCGAAATTAATGCCCGGTTTGTATTTCGCCGGTGAGATCCTCGATGTGGACGGCCGCATCGGTGGATTTAATTTTCAATGGGCCTGGGCCAGCGGGCACACCGTGGCACAGGCGTTGATTAAAAAGAGGAGCCTTTCCCATGAGCAAGAAAATCATCAGGACCAATAATGCCTCCTTACCGGTAGGTCCGTACAATCAGGCGGTTTCCATCGGCAATTTGATTTACACCGCCGGACAAATTCCTTTGGACAGATTAGGGGATATGGTCCCTGGCGGCATCAAGCAACAGACTCAGCAAGTGCTGGAAAATGTCAAGGCTGTCCTTGAAGCGGGTGGGTCGTCCCTCGAGAAGGTGGTCAAGGCGACGGTCTATTTAAAAGAGCTCAATGATTTTGCCGGAATGAATGAGATCTACGGCCAGTATTTTAAGGCTGAAACAGCCCCCGCCCGCACTACCATCCAGGTCGCCCGCATTCCCAAGGACTCCCTGGTAGAAATAGAAGTCGTGGCGCATATTTAGAGCGATATTCGAATAACTAGGGGAGAGACCATGAAACCATTGATAATCGGCTTGATCATTCTTGGAATTATCGTCTTCATCCGTCGATCCCAAGCCCAGGAGGCGGTGCCAGGTGCGGCCCAGAGCGTCTATGATTTTAAAGTCAAGAACATGGAGGGGGCTGACAAGAGTCTGGCGGATTATAAGGGCCACGTGCTCTTGATTGTTAATACGGCCAGCCACTGCGGGTTTACGCCTCAGTATGCCGGCCTGGAAAAATTATATGAGCGCTACAAAGCCCGTGGGTTTGTCATTTTGGCTTTCCCGGCCAATGATTTTCTGGGCCAGGAGCCAGGCGATGATAGCACCATCAAGCAGTTCTGTGAATTGACCTACAAGACGAGCTTTCCTTTATTTTCTAAAATCAGCGTGCGTGGCTCCCAGATGGCGCCTTTGTATAAGTATTTGACCACACAATCTGGTTTCAATGGCGGCATCACATGGAATTTTAACAAGTTTCTAGTCGACCGCCAAGGCCGGGTGATCGCCCGGTATGGTTCCAGGACAGACCCCATGGATCCCCAGGTGGAAGAAGACGTGTTAAGGGTCCTGGCGCAGGGATAAACAGGGTGGCTTTGCCCGACTGTAGGGTATCCCAAAAAATGAAACAATAATTGCTGACCTCCTCAAAACAGCTGTATACTGTGTTCTATGGCGGCAACTCAAAGAAGAATTCTATTTATCGATGATAATCCTTTAGACAGGACCTTGATCAGCAAGCTTTTGGGAAAATATAATTTCAATGTTCTTTTGGCCGAAGATGGCCCCCAAGGCCTTCAAATGTCGCAGGAGCAGAAGCCTGATTTGATCCTTCTGGATATTCTTCTTCCCGGCATCTCCGGCATAGAGCTTTGTAAGAAAATTAAGAAAAACCCCGGTACTCAAGACATCCCCATCATCTTTTATACCTCCATTGAGACCCCTAAACATTTGATTGACTATACCTCTTACGGGGCCCAGGACTATATCCAAAAAACGATGCCCCCTGAAGAGCTCATTGCTTCGATTAATTCAATCCTTCAATAAGAC
>CAZKUL010000109.1:0-9368 GCA_964555945.1 uncultured Planctomycetales bacterium | reverse complement strand
ATGATATCAACTCCGATCCAAGCTTTGCCATTGAGAAAAACAATTGGATACCAGGAATCGGCACGCGAGGGAAATCAGTTATTAAATGCTCTTGATATTTGTGACGATAAGTCGGGCTGTGGAGAATGGCGTAAACGTAATCCAAGATGTCTCTGGGGGTAAAGACTGTCATGGAAGCAGTCCGGACTGCTTCCTTCTCATTCTCAAAGACTATATGCAAACTATTTGCAAGTTTTTCTACAATCTTCGGGTTTAGGTTTGGCGTCCGTTTGCTCTTCTCATCGTCGTAGAGATAAAGAGGACAAATAATGGGGATGCCTTTATTGCTATGTTGTATCCTGTTATCTGAAAGATTCTTTGAGATTTGAACATGAGTCCAAGCGCTTGTGACAGCTTGACGCGGTATTATTAGGCTTACGTTTTTATGCAGCATGTGTCTCATCACTGAAAATCGATGTCTAACAACTTTGTTTAGGTCATAGTTGATAAACCTGGTGTCAAAGGGCCTATAATCATAATAAAAGTTGTTTTCCGCAAATGGTTTAAATGAAACTAGGTTGCCGTCATCGTGAGTCTTGATCCCAGTTATATTAATTGGGAATAATTCTGCCAGTCCGATCCATTTTTCATAACAGCTTCCACTTAATTCTGTTTGCGTGTTGGTAAAACAGTATTTTGGAGCATTGCAGTCCAACTCTTTCCATTGAACGACGGGTAATGTATGTGCTACCAAATAGTCATATTTGGTTTCTTTATTCCCACGCAAATCAAAATGAAATACTTTACCTGTCTTAGAGTCGCTCTTCACAAACATGTTGATGCTCACGCCCTGCATAATCGCGAACACGTTTTTGTCCGGTGAGCCATCGTCAGCAACTTCTCTTCTGTGACTGTTGCCATGCAAATCGAGAACGTATATATTGTCAAAAGTTGATAACAGTTGCTTCCGCATTTGCCAGTGAATCAGTCCATCAATAAAACTATTGTTTGATATATAGGCGAGAATCCCCACACCGTTTCTTGAGATGTAATACTGTCCCAGGCGGATAAACTTTATATAGTCGTCCGAAAGCGGTTGTATATTCCTTTCAAGAAGGTCCGTTTTGTAGTCTGCCACTAGACTCTTAATCCAATCCCCCTTATTACTGCTGCTGACTGAATAAGGCGGGTTCCCTATAATCACAGTAAACCGGTTGTCGCGCTTAATGCGACTTACGGCTTGCATTTCATGCGAAAGAGCGGGCAGGATGCCCTCGTGTTCTGTAGGATTTAAGTCACAATGCTGTTCTAAAGCGTTGGTGAGATAAATATGGACACAGCTTTTGAAAGTTGATTCGCAATTGGGCTGGCCGAGGCAGATGTTAATTTCTGAAAATTTTAGACAGACCCTCATGTGGGCGATGGCATAAGGCGCCATCATGAGTTCATAGCCGTAAAGTCTGGGCAATAAATACCTCGGCACATAATCGTTCCACAAATTCAAACGATTTTGTTCGCTACACCCGGCATCCACCCACTTCTTCATGAGATGTTTATAAATAACATCAATGACCTCAACCAGGAACGTTCCTGTTCCAGTAGCTGGATCAAGGATTTGAACAAACATTGAATCCTTACTCACGCCATCTGGAATTTTGAACCCCGGCTGTCGCTTCTCCATCTCACCCCATGTGATGGTTGACGCCAGACCGTCTTCTAACCCAAACTCCGTCTGAAGCAACTCATGAACAGACCGAACGATATAAGACACCACCGGCTGAGGCGTGTAAAAGACCCCACGACGAATTTTTAAATCAGCGTCATATTCATTCAAAAATGATTCATAAAAATAAACAACAGGATCTTCCCGCCTCGCCCCGTTCCCAAAATCGCGGAGAATAGCTTCGATCTTTGTTTCAGGTCGATTCAACAACTCAACAACATCCTGGATCCCAAGCTCGTCGAAATCAATCTTGTCCTGCCGCCCACCGACCTTCAGAAATGTTTCAAGAAGCTCCTTCAGGAACGGATTTGTTGCTGGAACCATATCTGAAATATGATCCGAGACTAGATTCCCCACCCTAGACATACGTGCCGCAAGAAGACCATAAGAAATGGTTTGGGCATACATATCTGAAAAACCCTTATCATCTAGGTCATGAATCAAATTTTTCTTGAAAGCAGCATGAAGCTGCCGAAGGACTCCATCTTCTTTCTCTATTTGAAGAACCTTTAATGCGCGATTACGAATACGCTTCGCAAGATCAGCCAGTTCTATTGCCAACTCCTGTGATGTTTCAATGACTTCACGATTACGCAAAACAAAAGCACCTGACCAGGCTTCTCTCCAAATCTTGAAGTCATTCTTATACTCATTGCACCAGGTCAATTTATCTTTAAGGGTATGGTGCGTGTAATCAATGTGTAGATCAGTATCGGATTCATCCCAGCCTAATACTTTTAATGTCGGCAAGTCCCGATCGGTGGGTTGAGAAAATTGCGCAAAGGTAATCTGACGATCTGCCCCTTCACCATAATTTGATATAAAAAGAAGATCGTGATTTTTCCAAGCAGCTTGGTCTCCCCTTTGGGCACGTTTTTTAATTACCAGTTTGCTTAGAATGCGTCGAAGGGCAACTACGGGAAGCTTCTTGGGCTCAAATTTAACGAAAAAAATTCCCCAAGGCTGACCAGGAACTAAAGGCCGCAACTGCCGAATTTCTTGAATCTTTGCAGCATTAACAAGATCAATTCCCAACTCCTTAGCATCCCACTCAAAAAATAAATTATCAATATTTATAAAATCAGAGGCATCTGTTATAGGCCAATTAAGCTCATCACGAAGATACTGAACCAACTGATCAACCCTCTTAATAGACCTTAATCGTTCGATATCCTGATAGGGTGGGACCATATCAGTTTAACTCCATCCATGCTTTAAGTATCGGCTTTACCCCGATCGGGGCCTGAACCTGACGAAGATAAGTGTTCTTCAAATGCTTATCAAGTACTTCACGGATACTTGTGAGTGTTACTTGATCCATATTGCACTTGCGTGACGTATTGGATGTTGAGCGTATATGCTTAACAATCTCATAAGGATCTTCAATAATCTTTTCGGTAGACAGATCATAAAAATACCACTTCACATCACCAGCATCGACCGTCCATTTTTCAATAGCAACATCCATCGCAGGTCTTGCGTAACAGAAAAAGACGCCTTTAGTTTTAGGGCTTAGTGCATCCTTTCCGCTGAATACTATATTCGGCATTTCTCTAAGTTTCTGTTTCAAACCAGGGTCTTCCTTAAGCAAACGCTGCAGCTCCAACAAAAGGTTTTCGCTCTGTGTCTCCGTTCCCTCACATTGACGAACAAAATCGCGAAAAATATCGTAATTATCATCTTCTCTCAATAATTTTCCACTCTCAATCCCAAAAGTCTTTGAAATACGCAATGTCTTATGTGTGACAGTCTTATACAGACTCAATATTTCATTTAGTTCATCCGGTGGGAGAAAATTGTAATATTGAATCCTACCCCGATGATTTTTTAATTCCGGATGATCTATTACAATCTGCTCCTCCACTTTAGGGTCAAGACGGCGATCAATACGACCAATACGCTGCATCAACCGTACCGGATTCCAGTGAAGATCATAGTTAATAAGCCTCATACAGTCCTGAAGATTCAGCCCTTCAGAAAGGACATCAGTAGCTATTAGGATCTTTGTTTCTTCCCAACCCTTTTGAGCAAGCTCCTGACTTGATGAGTCATTATAATATGGCGAAAAAGATTGAATAACCTTGTACCGATCATCCGAAAATGTCTCAGAATCAATCTCCACGATATGGTCAAAACCAGCATCACGAAGCTGCTTGCCTAAATATCGGGCGGTATCTTTGAACTCGGTAAAAATAATAACCTTATGATTCTGGAGGACAACATCCTTTTGAGAATGTCCTCGCAATATTTGAATCAAAGCCTGGAGCTTATTATCATGAGATGGATTAAACTGTATCAATTCTTTCAAAAAATCTGAAATCATGTCCAAATCATCTATAGCGTCATCCAACAAATTCGATATGTTAAATTCATTAGGATCAAGACGTTTTTCAAAAGCATATTGTAAGAATTCAGATTCGATAACGTCTTCTTCCCCTTCGTCATCAAACATTGAATACTTTTTATTTGGGTCATAATTGTTAACGTTCTTATTGCGGGCCATCCATTTTTCTAATCGGTGTTTATCATGCTCTTCTACGGCATGAGCAATATAAAAAGCTATCAACTTTTTCATTAAATTTTCACACGAAGCCTTAAATGCCTCGACCGAGCTTTCAAATCGTTTCAAGAATGCAGTCCGTATAAGACTAACAACTTGCTTTTGACGCCCAGCAACCATGGCTAACTCCGGTTTTTCCAAGTCTGCTTTATCCCCCATGTAATATTCATAGGGATTGTACATACTCAAAGAAAATAACGGTTTTTCTTTGTGAAAGGAATCCTCAACCATCTTTAGCAACTTCCCATATGTCTGCTTTACAGAATAGGGAACGACTTTTGGTGCCGTTGCTTCAGGAAAATAAACCTCCCCATCTTCTTGCTTAAGAGATTTCTTCACATATGCACGGCTACGCTGAACAACCAATTCTTCAAATAAAGAATCATCACGCAATACCTCTTCTGCTTCGACAAGGTTGGTTTCACCACCCTCAATATAAGCATCTTTAATACCAAAGGATTTTTCTCGTTCAAATGCTAACTTTTCAATAATATTTTCTAGTTTCCGGATGTGGCCCGGCAAACTATGTATACCCAAAGGGGCCATACTGAAATAATCAACTACCCTCCGAGAAAAAATCTCAATCATATGCTGAAAATCAATGAGTCTGTTGTTAACTGGTGTCGCTGTAAGCAAGCACACCTGCTTCCCTTCACATATGTCAAACAACTCCCAATATCGGCTTTGACGATCCTCTCCTTCTTTCCCTTGGATACCGGTATTTCTGAAATGATGTGCCTCATCAACCAAAACAATATCCGCCTGCTCTCGCATTTGCTTAATTTCCTGGCGCACATTCTTATCCCTTCGCATAAGATCAGTGTGGTTATAAATACGAAAACTCAAAAACCCACCAAGCAGTTCGGGCAGATGTTTCTTAATCTTGGACTCCCAAACCGCTTCTCGCGCGGCCTTAGGAATAAAAAGAACCACGCGCTTTTTATCGTGCTTAACAAGATATTCAATCAGCATCAGACCTATATAGGTTTTACCTAACCCAACACCATCACAAAGAAGCGCGCCGCTATATTTCTTCATTCTTTTTAAAAGACCATGGTAGGCTTGTTTCTGATAAGTGGCTAAAACGCCGTACATTTTTGATTCGTTCTGCTCCCATTCATCATCTGTCATTTCATGAGCACGAAAATATTCCTGCAGACTTTTTGCGTATACTTCAAAAGGCGTATAGTCCCGGATATGTTTCTCAATAACTTTTAATAATTCCGGAGTAACATTCTCAGCTTCGTTCCAATGCTGCTCATACCACTCCTGAAGAACCTTCACGGGGCCACCGGTAATTTGCACATTTAATTCGATATTTTGGGTAAGACCTGGAAAGGTGAAATTCGATGAGCCCACAAGAGCAGAAGATCCAACAACATCAAGACGGGCGTGAGTGATATATGCTTTAGCGTGGAATTTTTCCTTACGATAGACTTTACATTTAATTTTTCCGTTTTTTAAAGCATCAACAATCGCTGTAACGCCGGTTAGAAAGTCATTCTTTTCTTTCTCGATTTCAAGGCTATCGTCCAATCGCTTTTTAACCAGGCCAAGCCCCTCTTCAAAGGCATTCATGGTTCGACGAGAGACCTCATCTCCCATTAAAATACGAACTTGATCCACCTTCTGCCATTCATCTTTAAGCGAAAGCAATGACCCTATCTCAAAGTATCCCGTAGCAATGTCTATAGATTTAGAAAGTTGACACCAATCATGGAGATAACGCAAAACCTTCCAATCTTGATCGCTGTTATCTACAATAAACAACTCACTACCAGATGAACTTGTGCGCGTTGGCATAACGACTTTCTTTTACTTTGTTAATAATAGTATTTACTAATTTACATTATAACCAAAAACCCACCATAGGGTACCGAGAATTTAAAAGAACCCACAACAAACTGTTAATTCCAAGTTAACATAATAACCCTACATAGATTTATAATTTATTTAATTTCTCATCAAAGCGGCATAAACTCTCTGGCGTTCCTCTTCTGAAATATTTTCATTAAACGTCATTCCACACTAAAATCATCCTTTCTTTAAATAAAAAAACCTCCACCGAACAGCATTTGTTCAGGGAAGGTTTTTATTATTTAAAGTGGCGGATTTACTCCTTCAAACTGCACCACATTTCTTAAGTTCTTAGTTTATTTATACCTCTGGGGAGAAATTAAGTCAATAAATTTCTGGCGGTTATTATTCCATACCCACTTAAACCATCAATTTAAAGTCTTTGAACAATTTCTTACGCACCTCTTTAAGCCCATCAATAAATCCATGCCTACGTCTGATCAGACGGTGCAGATGCAAAATAGGAATCATCTTCTTGTCAGCCAAAAAAACGGCTTTGAAATAACACCGCAATGCCTCTGGATATTTCTCCTGAAGTTCAAGGCCAGCACCCAAGTTCTTCCAAGCTTCCCAACGTTTAGGACTTATTGAAATGGCCTTACGGGCACACCATTCTGCTGTTACAAATTGCCGCTTATAAAGCCAGCAAAATGAAATGTGGCTCCATAAGAAATAGGCGACGTGTTCGGGCCATTTGCCGATGGTCAAACTGCGGCAATAAAAACTTAGGGCTGCATCAAAATCTCCTTGCAGTTGGCTGATCTCCCCTTGCTTTAGGAGCAAGTAGGCCCTCGATTGATGCATTGCCGGATCATTAAACAACAATTCCGTCTCTTTCATCGCATCATCGTAGCGCTTGTCATGATAATAAATGACTAAAAGAATATTGAGAGCCAATAGCATTTCCATTGGCCCGGCCATTTCCCTTAATAACTTTTCAGCTTCAGCCCGGATCTCCGGATTTGTGTCATAAATCTGAATATCCCGAATTTCATTCAAAAATAATTCTTCTTCCATATTTACCGGCATAACCAAATCCTCCTGCTAGTCAGATATGCCCATATATTTGGCCAGATAGCAAGTAAATATAGCGACGGAGAATACCATCTCTTTCGACTTGCTATTTGCCGATTTGTATGGCTATATCTGATGTAACGGAACAATTGGAGGCAATATGAACGAAACGACGTTAGCTCAGATTATGACCCTTAAAACCAGTTCTTTAGAGGAGCTGAAAGTCAAATATGCCGAACTTTTCCAAGATGAACCGCCTTCTTCTAATAATAAGGTCTATATATGGCGCAAATTGGCCTATAAGCTGCAGGAAATCGAACACGGCGGCCTTTCAGAAGCCACACAAGGCAGGATAAATGAGCTTATTGAGAAATATGACCCTGTTAATAACCAAACCTTACGTCCTAAGGAAACGCCTCACAAAGGCAAAAAGAAAGGCCTTTCTCGGGACCGACGCTTGCCTATTCCCGGAACCATCATTAAAAAGGAATACAAAGGCAGAATGTTGGAGGTCAAAGTATTAGAAAAGGGATTTGAATATGAAGGAAAAACATACCGGACACTTTCTGCGGTGGCCTCTGCTCTCACCGGAGCCCATTGGAACGGATACTTATTTTTTAAGCCATGAGCAAAGAACCTGAACAGAAAAAACGATTATTATGCGCGATCTACACGCGTAAATCTACCTCAGAAGGGTTAGACCAGGATTTCTCATCGTTGGATGCGCAGCGTGAGTCAGGCGAAAATTACATCAAGAGTCAGCAGCATGAAGGCTGGTCCATTCATCCAGAACAATATAATGATGGCGGTTTTACGGGTGCTAATATTGAAAGGCCCGCACTGCAGAAGTTGCTTAACGATATTAAAGAAGGGCGCATTAATTGTGTGGTAGTTTACAAAGTTGATCGTCTCTCACGGTCCCTCCTCGACTTTAGCCAGCTTCTGGAATTCTTCGATAAGAATGGCGTTGTCTTTGTTTCCGTCACCCAACAATTTAATACCAACACATCCATGGGGAGATTGACGCTAAACATCCTTTTATCCTTTGCTCAATTTGAACGGGAAATCATCAGCGAACGCACTAAAGACAAAATGGGCGCTGCACGCCGCCGGGGCCAATGGCTTGGAGGCCGTCCTCCATATGGCTATCGTCAGGATAAAGAAACCAAAAAACTTGTCATTGATCCTGAAGAATCAATCCTTATAAAGAAAATATTTAATCTTTATTTAGAAGGTAATAGCTCTCTGGATGTTACAAAAATTATGAATAAATCCGGGATTATGACCCGGCAGTGGATCACTAAAACCGGAAAAACGTTCGGGGCTAACAAGTTTACCCAAAACCGCATCCTTTATATTCTGACGAACCATGCTTACATTGGGAAAGTGAATTTCGGCGGACAGATTTATGATGGACAACATCCTGGTATTATTGATGAGTCGATATTCATTAAAGCCCATCGGATCATGGATCAACGTCGCGTCGAGCGCAAAGTTCCAATAAATTTCCATTGTGTCGGCATCTTGAGCCACTTGCTTA
Organism: uncultured Planctomycetales bacterium; assembly: GCA_964555945.1. Taxonomy (GTDB): domain Bacteria; phylum Omnitrophota; class Gorgyraeia; order Zapsychrales; family Fredricksoniimonadaceae; genus JABDGZ01. The sequence goes on along the minus strand of CAZKUL010000109.1, from coordinate 695 downwards.
GATGTACCGCGTGTGGAACTCCTATGATTCATACCTACACCATTAAGAAACACAAAAATAAATATCGTTACTATATCTGCACTAATGCACAAAAGCGTGGATACCCTGCTTGTCCTAATCGATCAATCCCTGCCCAAATCATAGAAGAAGCTGTGATTGATCGCCTTAAGGAAGTCTTCTCCAACGATGCAATGAAGATACCATTCTGTAAAACTGAAATTGAAGCATTCCTCTCGCCTATTTGGGATACGTTGTTCCCTATTGAACAACGGCGCATCTTAAAAGCCATCATCAAAACAATTGATTGCGATGTGCCGAAAAAGCAGATCGCTTTTATATTTCATGATTCAGATGTACGAATGGAATTTGATGCTGGGATTAAGCAGTCAGCTCCTTGTCGTCGTTGGCACAAAGAGGACGCTGTTAAAAAAGAACCTAAAATCCGGGCAACCCTTATCCTTGCCTACCAATTACAGAGATTGCTCAAGGACGGCACCATTAAACACATAAAACAAGCATCTGAGTGCCTCAACCTAAGCGAAACCCGTGTGAATCATGTCCTCAATATGATAATGCTTGCTCCAGTGATTCAGGAAGAGATCATCAACGGAGATAACGAAACTCTGGAATCGGTCGCAGAATACAAAGTCCGCGATCTCTCATTCGAGATGGATTGGGAAAAACAAATAGAATTG
>CAZKUL010000108.1:0-9547 GCA_964555945.1 uncultured Planctomycetales bacterium | reverse complement strand
TTCTTGTTGGTGTAACCTATTTATTCGGTATAGCTAAACAAAACGGAACTCTTGAAGAATTATCCCAAATCATCATTAAATTAGTTAAAAGCAACGTTGTGACGGCACCATTAATATTCTTTGTTTTCTCTGCGGGACTGTCAACAACCGGCACAGGGAATATCGGAACCGTTGCTTTATTGGCCCCTATTGCCATGACAGTTGCCTGGGAAATAGGTATTGAAGCTTTCTTCATGTGCGTTATCCTCATTTGCGGGGCTAATGCCGGGGCATTCTCACCTTTCGCTCTCACCGGGATCATCGCCAATAATTTAATTTCTAAATTGGGATTTCACATGAATCCCTGGACAGATGTTTATTTTCCTAATTTACTTGTCCAAAGCTTACTTGCCATTATTTGTTATAGCTTCTTTTATTGGCGATTAAAGCAAAAGCAATTACATAATTTTCCACCTGGAACATCCCCTTTGATAACCCCATGGAACGTACATCAAAAATTAACCCTATGGTCGATCATCATTTTAATAATAAGCACAATCGTATTCAAAACTGATGTTGGCTTCTTTGCTTTATTGCTCGGATGTTTATTAACTTTAAACAATGCCACTGATGCTAAAGAATCAATTAAACATATTCCATGGAATACGATTCTTATGGTTTGTGGAGTAAACACTTTGATCGTATTAATAGAAAACCTTGGCGGACTAGGATTATTAACTGACCTTCTTGCCAAGATTTCAAACCCACAAAATGTTATAGCTGTGACCGCCTTTACAACCGGTATTCTTTCTGCTTTTTCTAGCTCCTCGGGGGTCGTATTACCCACCTTTATACCATTAGTTCCTGGTTTAATCGCCAAGATACATGGGGGAAATCCAACAGCTATTATTTCATCTATTAATGTAGGCGCCCATCTTGTAGACATTAGCCCTCTGTCTTCTTTAGGAGCACTATGTGTAGCTAGCGCCATTCATGAAGACCAGGAAAATCTTTTCCGTCATCTATTGATATTTGGATTATCTATGGCTGTTGTGGGAGCAGGACTGTGTTATCTCCTTTTTGGTTGGATGAAATAAATCCTAAATTTTTCCTCTAATCAAAACTTATAGTTCAATTTAATACCCGCCACCTTAAGATCATAGGAATAGCTCCTGTCATATCCATCCTGTCTAAGATAATAAATTTCTGCCTTTATGCGATTGGTTAAAGAGAACTCTAATCCACCAGAAAGACGATAGTAGTTGTTACTGTTCTGATCAAAATCAGAAAAATATTCATAGTCAAACACTGGAGATATTTTTAAAAAAGTCCAGTGCCACGGGAAACGTACTTCCGTTAAATTGCGATAGCGTATAAAATCCTTTGTGTTCGAAAGAACCCTGTATTCAAACCGATTCCGATTGGAGAACTTTATACCTGCCCATTTAAGGTAAGAATCATGAAACACAGAATTAAGGCAATCTTTTTATTCACATATGCCTATCAGAACGGACTATTTCAACAGAACAATGCGCTCGCATAGCTACGGCTGTTGAAACACCACCCAAAAGCAATGTGCGTTCTATCTGACTTCCCCCTCTTGCTCCGACAAAGATGCAGTCAGCATGCCATTCATTAGCTTCTTGAACAAGCACTTCTTTTGGATTTCCCCCCATAACTACCCCTAAAGCTAAAAATCCTGCTTCACAAAATCTTTTTTCTGCGATCTTCACAGTTTCATTGGACCGCTTGTACGACTCCTGAAAATCAGGATCAATAACAGTTATCACTTTAATTTCGCTTCCTACAGGCCATGACCTTGATATTACCTTCTCAATGGTATCCTTGGATTGAGGTGAACTATCCGTACCTATAATGATGCGCACATTTTTCTCATTTTCTTTTCTGTGCCTACGAGCAATCCGTACTGAACAATGCGCATGTGTCACAACACCCTGTGAAACACTCCCCCATTCTAAACGGCCTAAAAATGATCTACCATGAGAACCCATTACAATCAGCTGGGCACCCCATTTTTCCGCCTCCTCAATGATCACAGATGCCGGTGAGCCAACTAAAATATCTGTTTGCAGATTCCAATCCTCAAATTCATTCTTAATATCCTCTGAAGCTTTTTTAACAAATTGGACAGCATCAGCAGCGCTCTTAGCAACGTATTCACCTGGAACACCTGATTTCATAAAATCAACGCCAATTGGTAACCAGGCATCTGCAACACTTAATATTTTTACCTCTGCCTGAGGCGGCAATCCTGCATACTTTAAATCATTTAATGCAACATCTGAACAATCTGACCCATCATAAGGGATTAGTATTTTCATTTTAACCTTTAGCAAAAATATGGTTAATGCGTCCCATAAACCACTAATTCTCCTGTAAATTCCAATAACGTGTTCTGATAAGGCATATATATTGCCGGGTGATAATGGTAATATCCATAATGGCCAGGAGTTACATAGGTACTCGTATATTGCAGTGTTTTAGTCTCAGCATTGATAATAGCATCGGTACCTTTTCTCCTGGCAGTATCTTTTGCTTGTTCTAAAAGCATATCCGGAGTGACCCCATCATTAGCATACCCTTTAACATCCAACTTCCCAATGATCCGGTATTCTTGAGAAGCAGACATTTTCTGAGAAACTGAATATACATTCACATAATAATATTTCGATTTCGGAGGCACTTTTTCATGCGTATATGAAATATACCTTACACTTGTGGCACAGCCAGCCAGAAATACTGCGGCCAAAACAATCAAAAACATTTTTTTCATAATTCACCCACTTTCAAATTCTAATCAACTACTTGCCATATAATGTCTTAAGTTGGGATACTGTTGGGAATTGCGGATAAAATTCTCTCTGAGGCCCTGTATATCCATTACCGGATTTTTTAATAATAACCGGCGTATAGCTTCCTTGACTGTTTGGGACATTCACAGTGAAAGCTGCATTAACTTCAACCGGATTAGTTACAACTTGATAACCTTTTGGATTGTATAAATAATAAATCCCATTATTAGTATAGTAAGTTGTCCCATTGATCATGATAGGGCTAAAATCGACAGGGATGGTATTGACAAAGGCCCCTACAGGCGGTTGAACAATCACATATTCCCTGCCATATGGACTGTAATACAACCCATCGCTGTAATAATATCTTTGCCTCCCTACCCAAACCGTATGGTATCTGTAGGGCAGAATATCAACATTTATCCCAAAATGAGGATGATCATGGTAACGGTAAAAACGGTGATCCACACGGCGATCCTTGCTATCAGCATAGGATATAGAATAAAATGATAAAATTAACCCTATAATGACGACAAAAACTTTTTTGAAATCAATATAATTAATCATAGTTTGCTCCTTGTTTATACTGGCGGATTGATAACCTTATATCCATGAAAAACACGCTTATAATAAATCCCCTGATGCTCATAATAATATTTGCCATGAATGGACAAATACTGATAACCCTGGGGAATTTTGGAAACAACAGCTCCAACGGGAGGTGATACCACTATGTATTTTTGATCAAGCATGATCTTTCGATAAAAAATTCCATTAAAGTAATAAAAAATTTCATGCCCTACACGCACTGTGGCAGCTCCCTCCGGCAAATTATCTATCGCAGTACCAAGAACCGGTGGATAAGGTGAGTTGACTGGATGAGATAATTCAACCGATTGTTGTAAATCAGAGGCATAAATAACTGCTAAAGGAACGCTTGCCATAATAATCGTTATGATAATTTTTTTCATGATCACTCCTGGTTGTAAACATTACCTTCTTACGATAGATTTTTCTTCTCTTTCAACAAATCTCTAATTTCATGTAAATATCGAGTGTGCTCACGCAAATGGTACCAAATAAGTACGGGCCATAAAGCAATAAAAACCAAAATGACCAAATATATTAATATGAAAATCTCTGGAAACACCATCATTGATCAACTTCTTTCATAAATCAGATAAATGTTTACCATTTTATTTCTTCAAAAAATGTACACTATTCCAAACATAAGCAGCTATATAGCCAATGATATACCCCATAACAGTGGTAAATAAAATAAGCATTGTAGCTGCCCTTAGATCAAATGGTCCAATCATAAGCGGCAAATGAATCATGTGTGCCCAAAGAATAAAGTCATAAATAGACTGTGCAAAACCTAATAAGACTAACAAAGACCATATGAAATGCCATCCGCCCATAATCGTCCCAAATACCAGTCCGACCTTGTTGGGTTGGTTCATTTTGACCTCCTACATTGATATTTTTAGACAATTTCATCTTATAAATTACGCCTGTATTAATTATAGCGAGGGTATTACATACGAATACTCGCAACAATACTTATCAGGCTACGTAGTATTACCTATAAAACTTCTTAACTTATTATTCTATAAAATGTTGCAATAATCTTATGACGTCCCGTCAGTGGTAAGAACAAAACTCCCGTATTTGGATTTCTTAACAGAAATCACTCCCTCATTCACCAAACCTGCGGACAAACCAGGATTTCACAAATTGTGTCAAAACCGCATAGCCTACAAGCATGAGCATCAGGAACAGCCAATACGATGGAGCAAGCTTTACAAATCCTAGCGTATTTGCAAAAGGTGAGATCGTTAACCAAGCGCCAAACACTACAATGATTATAGAAGTAAAGATAAGCGGCCAACTGGCCCGACTTTGGACAAACGGGATCTTGTTGGTACGAATAACATGGATAATCAATGTCTGTGTGAAAAGAGACTCTACGAACCAGCCGGTATGAAAGAGGGCCGGATTATGCCAACAGTTAAAAACATATAGCATCATGAAGAATGTTATATAATCGAAAATCGAACTGATCGGCCCTATAAATAAGATAAAACGCAGGATCTCACGAATCGTCCATTTGCGCGGCTTGGTCAGCCAGTCAGCATCAACATCATCAGTGGGAATAGTTGTCTGCGAAAAATCATAAAGGAGATTGTTGGTGAGTACCTGAATCGGAAGCATGGGTAGGAAAGGCAGGAATGCGCTAGCTCCCACAACACTGAACATGTTACCAAAGTTTGAACTGGCAGCCATCTTGATGTACTTAACAATGTTGCCGAACACTCGCCGTCCCTCCAATACCCCCTGCTCCAGCACCAATAAGCTGTTTTCCAGCAGGATGATATCAGATGATTCCTTGGCGATGTCAACCGCGCTGTTCACCGAAATGCCCACATCAGCGGCTTTCAAAGCCGGGGCATCATTGATGCCATCACCCATAAATCCCAAAACATGGCCTTTGCTCTGTAGCGCACGGATGATGCGTTCCTTATGAGCGGGGACCAATCTGGCAAAAACACTAGTGGCGCTTACGGCCTCGGCCAACTGAGTTTCACTCATGGCCTCGATTTGGGAGCCGAGTAATAAATGCTCAACCGGTAGACCCACTTCCTTGCAGATATAAGTGGTAATGATCTCATTATCGCCGGTTAAAACTTTAACATTCACGCCAAGACTTCCAAGTCGCTTCAACGCTTCTGTTGCGGTGTCCTTGGGCGGATCAAGAAAAGCTAAGAAACCTAACAGGATAAGATCCGACTCATCCTTTACTGAATAAACAGGTTCATCCGTGGCATTGGGCATATCTTTATAAGCCAGGGCGATCACCCGAAATCCCTGACCATTTAAGTCGTCCGCTATCTGCCTGCGTTTGATGTCATGCTCGGACTCAACAGGAATGACTCCCCCGTTGATCTCTACCCGGGTGCACAGACTCAAAACTTCATCAACCGCGCCTTTACAGATCAACGTATTCAATCCAGTTTCATTTTCTACCACCACCGACATTCGACGCCGCACAAAATCAAAGGGGATCTCATCAATTTTACGAAATTTTTCATCTGGTTTCAGGCGTTCACCCAATTCCTCATGGTTGAGGATAGCTTCATCAAGAAGGTTCTTTAACCCAGTATGGTGGTAGCTGTTCAGATAACCATAATGCAGTACTTTATCGCTAGGATCCCCGTGAGGATCAAGGTGTTTTTCAAGAACGATCTTGCCTTGTGTCAGGGTGCCGGTCTTATCCGTGCACAACAGATCCATGGCCCCAAAGTTTTGGATGGCGTTTAGCCGTTTGACGATCACTTTTTTGCGCGCCATTACCAGGGCCCCGTTGGACAAATTAACAGTCACGATCATTGGCAGCATCTCGGGGGTTAGTCCGACGGCAACTGCCATGGCAAACAGAAAAGCCTCCGTCCAATTGTGTTTGCTCAGCCCATTGATAAGAAAAACAATAGGAACCATGACTGCAATAAAGCAGATCATCAGCCAGGTGAACTTGTTTACTCCCTTATCGAAACTGGTAAGCTGGCGTGGCTTGATAATACTAACGGCCAGCGACCCAAAATAGGTTTTACTCCCAGTATGGATGACGACTGCCGTCGCGGAACCGCTTTCTACGTTAGAGCCAAGAAAGCAGATGTTGGGCAGATCAAGTGGATTTTGAACATCAATTGACGCTTGTGCAGATTTTTTTTCTACAGGAAGAGCTTCACCGGTAAGGGCTGCTTGATTTAAAAAAAGGTCTTTCGCGGAAAGTATCCGTACATCCGCCGGCACCATATCGCCGGCTGCCAAACGGATAACGTCGCCGGGAACTAAAACTTTAAGAGAAACTTCTACTTCCTTACCACCCCGAACTATCGTTGCCGTATTGCTGACCATTGCTTTGAGTTTTTCAGCCGCGTTATCGGCACGCAACTCCTGAAAAAAACGCAACACCACGCCAAGAACTACCATCACAAAAATAACCACGGTCGCCCGTAGGTCACCGGTAAGATAGGAAATCACACCAAGCGCTATAAGTAGAATATTCAAGGGGTTCTTGATATTACTCAAGAGGCGCATCAAGGCAGTTTGATGCTTTTCTCGGGCAATTTCGTTGGTCCCCATCTGCTTCAAACGAGCATCGGCTTCCTCCTCGCTCAGACCGCTTAATTTAGAGCCAATCCCCTTCAAAACGACATCGGTATCTGCACGCGCCTTTTCCAAAAGATCAGCGGAATAGTGCGTTTCGTTGCCAGAAATTTCCATTCCCACCTCAGCTATTAATCAGAGGCATGTTGAATACCTTTACCTGCATTAGAGATGTCTTTTCCTGCACCATGCATCGCATTACACCCCATCAATGAAATCGTTAAAAAAAAGCCTAATAACACAAATAATGAAAATCTTTTCATAATGTTCTCCTCCATCTTATTGTTTTACCTCTATTTACCAGCAATCATTTCTGCTTCAATTATTTTTTCAGCTTCTAACCAGTCCTCACTATCATGACCATCTTGACAACCACTATTCTTATAAATTTCATAAGCCTTTTTCTCCACCTTTTGTTCGAAGATGTTAGCTTTAATCCCCTTTTCTCGCTCATGTTTTTCCGGCCCAACAGTCCCAGTTTTTCTTCTTTTTAATACTTCTGTAACAATTTCACTTGCTGTTTCCATATTTGTCTCCTTGTCTAATTTCACAAATTAATTTTATCAATCACCACTAATTAAATAAATCCACAGAGATACGGAAAAAGTACGTAATATCACTCAAAAATGGCCCATTTACCTGACTTATATAAATTGTTAATAAAAACCTAAAAATAGCTTAAGCCATAATAAATTTAATATAAAAATGAATCAATTGTACCTAGGTGAAAGTCTTTTATAGGATTTCCTTTATACCAACAGGAATAGTAAAATAAAAGGTCGCGCCGCGATCTGAATTATTCTTTGCATCCATTTGACCGCCATGCGCCTTTATAATGGAACGGCTAATAGCAAGCCCCATACCTAAACCTCTACTTTTGGTGGTATAAAAGTGAGTAAAAAGTTTTTCTTTACTTTGTGCTGAAATACCGCATCCGGAATCTTTTACCTCCACCATAATCGTGTTAATATCCTTTTGTGATGTCCTGATTAACAGTTCACGAGAATCCACACAACCTTCCATTGCGTCTAAACTGTTATTGATAAGATTCAACAAAACCTGTTGTAATTGTACCCGGTCACCGATAATAGTTGGGAGATTCTGATCCAATTCGATATTAAGTACCGCCTTTCTTGCGATGATATTGTCCGCCAAGAACTTAATAGTTTCATTAAGAAGGTCGTTTATATCATGAGGCTCAAATACCTGTTTAACTTTCTTCAACAATGACCTTAAGTGTCGAATAACATCAGTCGCTCGCTGGTCATCATTAATGATATATTGAAGAATTTCCTGAGTTTTAGGCTCCCTATCCCCAAGCATACGCTTAGCTGCTTGCGCGTAAGAATGAATGGCTGTAAGCGGCTGGCTAATTTCATGGGCTAATGAGGAAACTATCTCGGAAAGCTCTGCGACCCTAGTCAAATGCAAGTTCTCTTCGTGAAGATCCTCAATCTCTAAATCTTTCTGTTTCATAAAGGTAATATCTGTTTTGACTCCTACATAATGGGTAACAGTGCCGTTACCATCACGCACAGGTGTAATGCGAAGCAAATTCCAATATTTTTCACCATTCTTTCTATATTGGATCATGTCTCCTATAAATGGCTTACCTTGAATCAATGTGTGTTTTATATCGTCAAGATTTTTAGGATTGACATAAGGCTTAGTATGTAAGAAATAATTCTTGCCCAGAATTTCATTTTTTGTATAACCTGTCATTTTGCAACAAGATTGATTGGCATAAATAAAAGGAAAATTAGGATTTGTGGCATCAATAATAAAAATACCGTCCGTTGTTGCATCCATTGCTTTAGTACGAATATGGACCTGTTCCTCTGCTTTTTGATGCTTTTCTGCTTCTCGCTTTAATTGCTTTATATTTATATTCAACTCATCCGTCTTTTCCCTACATTCCTTTCTAAAACTGTACGGAATTTTATTTAAATCAGAGAATGTCTCAGATTTTTTTTGAAACCAAGGTTTTAAATGTGGTGTAAAATGGTTTTTCATGTGATATGAAAATGCCCTATTGAAAAATATGTATTCTATTTTATCTGTTAATAAGATTATAAAAAACTAATGAATAATAAAAAATGAGCAAAACTACGGATAAAACTACGTAGTATTACGTAAGGATCTTCCAAATATTCCAAAAGAAAGTGACCTAGCCCCCTAAATCTGTGCCAATGCTTTTGTAGTATAATGGCAAAAGAACAGACGACATAACTTATAATCAGGCCAGCGGGAAATTGTATCAGGTGGGAGTCTCATACCTTAATCATATGTTTATGAATGAAACTAAGGCCGAAGACTTTTTAAATCAAGTAGGTCTACATCACAAACGCAAGTCAATTAAACTCAAATCTGCCGCACCTCAGGTATAACCCCTGATTTAAAATTGCTACAATTTCTTGAAGTATATTAAATTAACTATCGGAAAGACTATTTATGTGTCAAATTTGTGCCTATTCCAAAGATTACGATACATTTAATTTAAATTCTGCCCTCTCAAGTTCCAATTGTGCCGCCATTGCATTGTATCAAAACTTTCAAACCTTATATTATTCCACCTCGCGATGGAC
>CAZKUL010000107.1:0-9680 GCA_964555945.1 uncultured Planctomycetales bacterium | reverse complement strand
ACGGCAGTGGTCAATTTCAGTGGTTGCCTATTTTTAGCCGCAGGCGCGGCTGGCGTCGGGACGGCCAAATGGCTCTCGGATAAGGTCACGCAGGTCGTCAACAGTCCACTGGAAAAGTCCAAAAAATCGACAAAAGCAGCGTTGATGGACATGAACATAACAATGTATAAGGAAACCTACGCCCCGGATGTCACTCAAATTTTAGGGAAGGATTCCCAAGGCAGGCAGGTTTGGGTGGACCTGCGTCCTATAAATGCTGATCATACAAGAATTGATGTGCGGGTCGGCTATGTGAACGGTGAAAAGGATGCGTCCAGAATCCTTGAAGTGATTGTGAAAAAATCAGAATCATGGTTTTAAATCTGAATATGAAACCAACCTATCATATTATTGCCTCCGCAGGGATATCGTTAGGTATTCAAGCAACCACGCATTCCTGGCCTGCGACACTCGGCTGCTTCTTTAGCGGCGTGCTCATTGACGTTGATCATTATGTGGAATATTGTCTTTTTCGTAAGACATTTCCCTTTCGCTATCAGGACTTGCTTGATTTCCTTTGGGACACCCGGGAGACCAAACAATACTTGATCTTTCATGCTTACGAATACCTGTTTTTATTCTGGTCGCTGATTTATTTACTTCATCTGGGGCTGGTTTGGATAGGCATAGCCATAGGCTTAACGACCCATCTGCTCTTTGATCAATGGACCAATCCCATTAAGCCTCTCTATTACTTTTTAATATTTCGCATGAATAACCAATTTCAAAAAGAAAGAATACTCACGGAACAGTATTTCAAAGAAAGCGTAAACCAGAGGGGGAAGGTATGAAACAATCTTCAAAGAATGAAATAGATCTGCTCGGCTTAATCAATAAGATCCAGACGCAACTGACTGAACTAGACAAAAAAATGGAAACCTTGATCCATCGATCCATCCAAGAGACTAAATTCATCCCCAAGCCAACAGTCAATAACGCCCCGGCAAAGCCCAATGACCGTCCCAAAGAAAGGGTGATGTACACGGCCATATGCGCGGATTGCAATAAAGAATGTAAAATTCCTTTTAAACCAAGCGGGGACCGCCCGGTCTATTGCCAGGATTGTTTTTCCAGGCGAAAGGTCATTAACCTATCAGGCGTGACTTTTGACAACAAGCCCAAGGCGATTTCTTCACCTCAAGCTCCAAGCATTAGCAGCCCCACTGTCACGACTAAAAGCAAGAAGAAGACAATGAGCGTAAAGAAGCCTCTGACAAAAAAAAAGCCGATCGCTAAGAAAAATAAGAAGAAGTAATCTTATAAAGGATGATCATGAAAAAATTATTTTCCATAACATTGGTGATTACTCTTTTATTGACAAACCCAGTTTTTGCAAAGACAGTGAAGCAATACTACCCCAATGGCAAGCTATCTTCAGTCCAGGTTTATGATGATGATGGGGTCATCAAGGGCCCATGCAAAACATATTGGGAGAATGGAAGGTTGAGACAAAAAACGTGGTATAAACACGGCCTTCCCTATCTTTCACACACCTGGTCAGAAAGAGGTGTTCGTTTACAGTAATTATGAGACAATTACCATAATATAGCTCACTTCAAAAAATTTGCAATATTATGCTTTGCGCCCATCGGGTCCTGTCCTCAGGTATCCCCGTCGTGCTCGTAAACTGCGCTCGCCGGGGATGCCCCTCCCTCGGCCACCCGATGATATACTGCTCAAATCTTGCAAATTTTTTGAATCGAGCTATGCAAGCCAATGCTCTTGACACCCCTCTGAGTAAATGGTATAAATAAAACATCATGATTGATCATACCATTCAACTAAACAACCGCCTAAAAGCCGTAGCCATTCTAGCTGTAGTAGAAAAGGCTAAGGAAGGGTGTGTTTTGTTGAATTGGGTATCTCTGCAACAAAAGGGGTAGATCCCCACAGGATTTTAATTAAACCCTCTGTTTTCAAATAGATACCGCAAAAACTCTTGCCGGATTTAGATCACTTCCAACCGTATCAATTTTAGGAGTGAAAAAATCAGTGAATTCTTAAGCGCATCATCGGAAAAATCGTACTCGCCCTGTAGGTTAACGTGCTGCCATAGAACCACCGAGCCGTTTTTAATGATGTTTACAATGCGCTCACGTTCAACAGGGTCCTTTGTCTTGGCAATCAAATCCGACAGGTATAGGTAATTCCAGCAGATAATGGCGTTCTCAATGAGCCGCTTACAATTATCCGTTTTAATCTGCTCTTCCTTGGTTCGTTGTTGGAATTCCTGATTGCTCCCGAAGAATACGGCCTTGGCGAATTTATGGATGCTTTCAGTTTTGTTCAGTTGTTTCTCAATGGTCTGACGGAGTTCAACGTCGTCGATGTATCTTAAAAGGAAGATCGTCTTTATAAGCTTACCAAAATTCTTTACAGCGCGGTAAAGAGGGTGCTGACGAGAGTAAGCGCTAAGACGTTGGAATAATTGGGATGCTGTAGTGTGTTTGAGTCTTACTGTAGCCACAAGACGCAGGATATTATCCCATTCGGCCTCGATTGCATCGAGGTCAATTTTTCGATCAGGGATTATTTTATACCCTAGATCCCTGAATGTTGAACGCGCCTCGGTAGCAAATAGTCTTTGATCACCGAAATCCCTGATTCTTGGCGCAAAAGAAATACCCAGCAGGTGGGTGACGGCAAAGACTATTTCAGTATAGCCATGCGTGTCAGTTGAATGAATGTCGCTTTTAACGACCTCATTTTGCAGTAGGCCATCGATGACATAAGCGGCTTCCCGCTCAGAAGGGGAGATGACCGTTGAATAAAAAAGTCGATGTTTCTCATCAGTAAAGGTATAGCTGCTGACACCTTTGCCTTTCCCAAAGTATTTAAAAGAATGGTTGGCATGTAATGAATCAACGCCGATTCCGAATTTCTGGCCGTCGCTACTGGTATGGACTGTTGAAGGATCTTTCTGAAAGACATGGGAAAGACTTAATTGGTCAATGAGTTGCAAGATTTTATCATTGGCATTATTTAAGCCCTCATTGCTGAAATACCAGTTAACGGTATTTTCAAGCGCATAGGCGCTAATGCTATTGGAAATCCTGGCTATCTTCCTGATCCCTAGATTACAGCCAAGCCCGATGATCCCGGCAATGATGGTTTTATAGTCTGGCCGGCCACCATGGCCTTTGGTCTTCCAATGTTCAAAACAGTTAATAAAGGACGTGGCCTTATTGACCGTTGATAGGATCTCAAAAAGAGAGAAATACCTTTCATGAGGGAACAGGTCCATAACTTGGGCGTCCGAAGCCTCCTTGTCTTTGGCAGGGGGTGTATTCACGATCGGCTTGTTATTTGCCCCAATTCGTACAAACAGATTCTTTGAGTTTAAAATATTTTTGTTAGTCACTTCAAATTGAGTGTTAATTATCGAGGAGATTTCCCTGATGAGCTTTGGGAAGTTTTCAAACCCAATCAATTCAGATTTTTGCAAAAAGCTCGACCTATTTTTTTCCCAGGCCTTCTTTGGGATTAGGTAGTGGTCAAAAGCCCTGTATTTGTAGGAATACAGTAAATTCAAGGCTCCTGATTTAATACCGCCAGCGATTACATGAAACAAAAAGACCTTGTATAAAGATACGCGCGGCTTGTTATCGTCGGCAAAAACTTTCTTTTCCTGGGTTTCATTCAAGAAATCCCTTGGGGCATCTTTGCCAATAGTCCCATCCTTGAGTTTATAGTAATCAATAGCACGGAGGATTTTTTTATCTGAGCTGTCTTGATCAAAGCAGATGTGTTTGATGATCTCTGACACGCGGTTTTGGAGCTTAATGGAAGAGTCTTCAAGAAAATCATAATACCGATCATCCTTAACACGCCCATAATCCGCTTCGAGTTTTGATAATTTATCTTCAATAGTTTCAGTGTCAGATTCAGGCTCTTTAAGGAACATCAATTGGATTGCCTGGACCTTTTGGGTATCGGACAGGGCGTTGTTAAAGATGACGCTTTTGATGTCTTGGAAGGAGAGCTTGGTTATTTCGATGATCTTCTCCGTCACGACTTGTTTTTGATTACGGTTCTCGTAATAGTATTCCTGGTGCTTTCTTAATGCGGTATTATGGGCGTTCTGGCTTGCGTGAATTAGGGCATCGATCAGCAAGTCATTAAGCGTATAGTACCGATGAATTAAAAAGCACAAGAGATACAGGTATCGGTTAATTCCTTCCTGTTTGAACATCTGGAAAGCCGACGCTTTCATGACAAAGCCGACATAATATTGGATTGTTTGGATATCCAAATCAAGATTGGTAATGACGGGGCTTAATTGGTTATACAGTTTCTTAAGATAGATTAAGTCTTTGATATTGGTCTTAATGTGAGTGGGGCGCAGGGAGTGTGAATTTTTTTTGAGGGCTGTAATTTTATAGGCAGATGAATTGCGATCACTGCTATGGCTTTCCAGAAGGCCATCCAAGAGACGTTTATTATCCTTGGTGATCACAGCTTCAAGTGAGGATAGGATCTTGTCCTTGTATTTGTTAAATGCTGTGGTGATTATTTCAGCCAAGACATAATAGCGCGGCACCTCAATTCTTTTTTCTCTTAAGAAATCAACCAAGGCCGAGAGTATGGCTTCTGGTTTCATGTGCCCGGAGCAAAGGCCAGAGGCCTCTTTTAAGAGCATCTGTTTTGTCTCATCGGTAAATGGAACACAGCCTAATAAATTAAGAACAATTTGTTGATGTCGTTCGAGAGTGGTTTCTTCGTATTGGGTGAAATTAACTGATTCCGGGGGGATATTAAAATGCCCGCAGACAAAATCTATTTCGCTATTGAGAAAATCTTTAGCCCTGAAGAATTTATTTGTCGCTTTGAAATATCCGTGCAGCAAGACAAAACTAATCTTGTTGGCCGGTGTTCGAAGGGATGCTATTGACTCCTGGGCTGCTTTTGATGGCCTAAAGAACTGTTTGCGTTCATCAGCATTAAGGGTAGGAGGTGTGTCGAAGGAGTTGATTTCCGAAGGGGAGAGGATTTTGATATTTGTAGACATAGGACATGTTTCCTTTCTATTAGATGGTTTTTAAAAGATTATACTCAACAAATAAAAAAATTTGCCTTTTGGGTAATCACATGGCATACTTTCAACATACCTACGATTTTATAGAAACCATATTCAGGGAAAGCATGTTTAAACGTTTTATAGCTACGCTTATTTGCGTTACATTTTCTTTTAGTAATCTCCAGTATGTTCATGCCCAGGACTTTAGTGTCAATCAGCTTCCTGTGCCTGGGACAATGATAGGGGAGTCCACGCCCTTTGCGCCATTGGCTTTAAAAGGCCTGGTTGTTAATGTTCACAAGCCTTTAGAGTTTCAGTTTATTGTAGATACCGGCCATGGCCCACAGGATAATGCCTCAGTCAAGGACCAAGCCAATCAGCTGGTCAAATACTTCCTGGCAGGTCTAACCATCCCTGAAGGCGATTTATGGGTCAATTTGAGCCCTTATGAGAAGAATAGGATGGTTCCAGAGGCGCTTGGGCAGACAGATCTAGGCCGCGATTTACTGGCCCAGGACTATATCCTTAAACAACTCACAGCTTCACTAATATATCCGGAGAAAGATTTAGGTAAAGAATTTTGGAGCAGGGTATACGCAAAAGCCCAGCAGCAATTTGGCACAACAAATATCCCGGTAAACACCTTTAATAAGGTATGGATTCTTCCAGATTACGCCCAAGTCTTTGAGAACAAGAATGCCGCCTATGTGACGAAATCAACATTAAAGGTAATGCTTGAAGAAGACTATACAGCATTACAAAAACACATGCCCGTACACAACGGCACTGATTCCATAGGATCTCAAATTGTCCGCGAAATCGTCATCCCTGAAATAACAAAAGAAGTCAATTCAGGCAAAAATTTTGCACCGTTACGCCAAATCTATCAAGCACTGATCTTAGCCAAATGGTACAAAGAAACCATTCAAAACGGCCTCTTGGATGCTCTTTATACCAACAAAAACAAAGTCGCTGGCGTCAATCTTAATGATCCTGCTGTTAAAGAACAAATATATAACCGATACCTTCAAGCCTACAAGAAGGGAGCGTTTAGCTATATTAAGGAAGACCCGACACCTGATGGCCAAGTTGTACCGAGGAAGTATTTTTCAGGAGGTATTACTGAAATAGAACCTAAGGAAATTGATCGAAGAGGAAACGCAGCCATGATAACTGCGAAGGGGTGGGCGGGGGCTCTTCTTTCAGTGGTAATCAGTTTAGGAGCTGCAACAATACCAGCTTTAGCACAAAGTAACACTCCATCCCAAACACTTTCTGCCACGGCACAAGAACAATCGATAGATCTTAGGCCTATTGTTGATCGTAAAATTAATCCGGACGTGCAATTTCCTACATCAATTCGTTTTAATGAAAAGGATAGGGATACAGAAGATCAAGCTAGATATGATGCCGATCCAGGGAATGAGGTTAACGAAGTCGATTGGACTGATTCCAGGGGAAAAACATATCATTTTGTTAAGAATGTCACTACGGTTTCCCATGAATCAATGTCTGTCGCTAATTTAGTTAACGGTACTGTCATTGGTATAAAAATTGATAAAAAAGAAGGATGGATATATCTAAGAATAAAAGACAGCGTGATCTCTCATCTTGATCGGGGTAACTCTGTATTTCCTCTCTGGTCGGTGATGCTTCCAATAGGAAAACCTATTGCCGCTTTGAATGGCCCAACGGATGCAGCGATGAGAACAAGTGAGGAGATTAAAAGAGAATTGGGATTGATACAACAAGAGGTTTTAAGGAAGTTGCAGATGGTCTATACCCAAGATAAAATACCACAAGAATTAGAAAATCGAGCGAGAGAATTAAATGAAGAACTTCAACAAGCATGGGATCGAGAAGATGCCCAACGGCGTAAAGAATACGCGAGTTTAATTTTAGAAAAATTAAATCACGGCCAAGCAATGACTCTTGAAAGAATTTCTCCTACAGCTCAGAGCTCGGAAAATATTGGTTTGGCTAAACAGAGAGGCGCACAATATGTAGAGCGATTAATCAATGATCTAATTGGTCAACATCTAAGATTTCTTTCCATTATTGATAAAGAGAAAGTTAAAAAACTTATAGGATTTGAAATATACAATTCAGAACCTAATGGTGAAGAATTAAGGGATGAAAAAAGAGGCATTAGTCCAAGTTCATATCAATCGTCTTTGTATGTTAGGGCTAGATTCTTTTTAAACGATGCGGCGATGGCATTAACTGATAGTATAAAAGAAGAATTCGCTAAATTAGGAATCATTAAACCAATTACTGTTACTAGTTGGTTAAATGCAATTCTACCGACAACTTTGCAAATAAAAACCAGTCCTTCTACCAATAAAAAAGCAATTTATATTGGTTTTGATAGTGTTAGGAATTCTGATATAAGACAAGCTTTACTAAATGCCATAGTGAAAGTTTACCCTCAGGTAGAAATTATTCGTGATAACTTCAATTATCCAACAAAAATAGACCTAGAAAAACTTTTCATAGGCGTTTCTACGGAACCTGAACAAATAAATATTTTAGAAATAATTTTAGCTGATTTAAATTTAGCAAGAGAGGGATTAGGTAGCTCCGATCGGGCGATGATCACTCAGAATCAAGTCAATACTGCCAAAGAGCATATAGCTAATTTTCTTTTAGATAACGGAAATTTATTTCCACAAGGCACTATCGAATTATTGCAAGAGCTTAAAACAATTCAATTATCTGACGTAGTAGAAGCGTTTGTAATAAAATTAAATCAGATAGCGCGTAATGATACGGTACAGCAGGGAGACGAAACCAATCCAAGATGGCGTTTATATCTGGTAGCATATGGTGTTAAGAGTAGGCAAGATTTAAGAAACTCCTCATTGTCAGAACCTAAGACTCGACTTGAAGCTTTTTGGAAAGGCCAAAAATATGAAGGGGACATGGAGCTGGAGGCAACATGGGAAAAACTATTCGCAAGATTAGATTCGGCGATGTTTGTGGAACAAAACAGAGAGAGATTAAGACTTTTGGCACAGGTTCCGGAAATCGTAAAGGATGTCATCACTGAATGGGAAAAGGAACATCCCGGTGCCGATTCAGCGATGTTAGGAATCGATATTAATCAATTGACTCATTTTTTTGTTTACAATTATCAACTTCCTCAATATTTACTAGATACAGGTTTTATAGCCGGCATGGCTACCTTGGGAGTAATGCTTTATTTAATAATTCGTTCAGGTATCAGTGGTAAGTATACTTTGGATGCTTGGAATCATGTAGGTATAAATCCCGAAAATTTAAAGGAAGATCTATTAGCGGAAGGTTTTGGTGCTGATATTCAAGAAAAGAATACTATAGATTGGTTGAATAAAGTGATAGAAGGAAAGAGTTTGGTCCTCTTATTAATTAAAAAGGGGAAACCTGTTTCGGTAGGAGTACAACAATTGATGGCATTAGAGCATAATATTAGTTACGCGGCCAAATTTGGTATGAAACAAAAGTTTATTCTTAGAACCGGAAGAGCATTAAATGGCAGAATTATTGAAGAAATATACGGAACTAAAAAAGACCAGCCGGCAAAATTTGATCTTAGAAATATATTGACCCCTAAGCAGTATCTATTATTTGCCATTGGATCAACGTTAGCTACCCTTCCTTTAACCATAGACGCACATAGCATAGATTTCTTGGCGAGGTACCGAACATATGATTTAATAGCTGATAACCCAGCCAGGCTTATCGCAGATCCGGACGCTCAAATGAGAGTGTATTCATTCTGGAATAGCCTACAAGATTCTTTTAATGGTGCCTATGCTTGGCCTCGTACAGATTATGAGAATGAGGATCAAAGAATCAAGGAGAGATTCCATGATAGAAAAGGGAAAAATCCTGAGATAAGTGAACGGGAGCGAGTAGAGAATTTGAAAAAATATGTTGGCAGAATGCGCAAGGCATTTCTTGAAGATAATATAAAACCACTTGATATGGTGTCTTTACAAAATTTTGCGTCCAATGGCGGAGCAAAGTGGTCCCAGAGAATCGAAGCTTTAATTGCCAAAGTCAGACAAATTCAGGATGCGCCAGGATTTGATCCGAGTTCTCGGAATAAGAGAAAGGAAATATTTGATATATTCTTTCCGGAAGATGAATTTCCTAATATCCAAGAAAACGATTGGCAATCACTTGCCATTCAAGGTTTAATTGAACAATTAAGAGGAAAAGCAACGGTATTCAGAGGAAATGATGGTCAGGTATTCATTTATCCTAATAAAGGTCATGAACCACAAGTTTTTGATGTCTTAAGGCAATGGAATCAGCAGATAGGAAATTCGATGTATAACCTTCAACTTAATCCGCCTAATCCGAATGGATGGGAAATTGATCATGCGCCTGAGGACAAGGCTATGTTACAAAGAGAACCGCATAGTTTAGACTCAGATAAAGCCGCGGTAGCATTACCACCTGGCGGTATTGACCTCAACCAGATCAACGTAAAACGCACAGGCAAAACAATCAACGTCCAATTCGATCAAGCCCAACTGAGCACACTAGAACAAGGCGGATTTGAAGGCTTTACCCCTGTTATTGAGAGCATGACGCGCATTTCAAGTCCGTTTCAATTGCTGGGTATAAATATAGCTGA
>CAZKUL010000106.1:0-9825 GCA_964555945.1 uncultured Planctomycetales bacterium | reverse complement strand
TCTTGGAAGGCTTCTTTTTTAACTAAGGGGGGTAACGATCACTTGACCCTTCCCTGAATTAAAGAGTGGCACCAAATTCATTTGATCGTCAAATTATTGATATGCGCATTGTTGATGACGGCGATGGTAGTTGTACTTGGGGCTGCGGCGGGGGTATACGTAATGACGATAAGACCATTACCTCCTAAACCATTACTGATCCCACTGTATCCCTCCCCGCCGCCTCCTGTGCCATAACTACTGTTCCACTCTTCTCCATTAGCTCCAGCACCACCATTTCCCAGATTTCCGCCTCCCCCGCCGCCAGCCCCTCCGTAGGGAGAAATAGAGGCGCCGTCGTTCCCATTTGTAAATATTCCGCCACCAGTGCCGCCGCCAGATACACCAGAGTTATTTCCGCCATTTCCACCAGTTCCACCGCTGCTAACCGATCCTCCCACTGAACCGCCGCTTGCAGCCCCCACCGCCTCCACCAACGTTTTCACCAGTTAAAGCACCTCCTGCTTTGCCTTGACCATTCGGGCCTCCTGCTCCTCCGCCATCTGAAGCAAAATTAGGCGTTCCACCTGATCCGCCGCTATTAGTCAGTGTCGCTCCAATGTTACTTTGAGCCCTATTTGCCCCAGTTAATCCTGAAGCGCTTGCCCCATAATCGCCCTGACAAATGACTGTAGAGGTATTGTCCTTAAGATATGTAGCATTAGTTGAGCCACCTGAACCTATTTGAATCGTCAAAACATTACTAGCATTTATGTTGGACGGACTCATAACCTTTCCATATCCGCCTCCCTGGTTACCACCTTGAGCTTGTTCCACTGCCACTACCCCCGCCTGATCCCACACACTCTATTGTTGCTCCCGAAGAGGACCAGTCAGAGGGGGCAGTCCATGATGCACCGGAAGTTATGAACCCCTGGTATTTGCCGCCGGCAATGGATGAGCCAAAGCCGCAGGCGGACCAGGCGGGTTGGGCGAAAATTAGAAAGGATATGAATAATAAGAATCTAAAGAACATGGAGTCAATAATTGGTGTTTCTTTTAGAGATCCTTCGCGCAGTTTACCCCCCAACGTCCGCCAATCTTTAAGATTGGCGAGATCTCGCCAAAGGCGGATTTTAATCGGGGGCTCATGACAGAACGATGGATCTCACTTGTTTTTGTTGGTCTTCGGTCATGGGGCCGATGAGGGCGACGTTGAGTCTTTGTGGATTTAAGATTTCTTTGGCCACGCGTTTGATGTCAGTCGGTGTGACGGCCTTGATCTTTTTGATGACATCGGCCATGGTCTTGACCTGGTCATCGCTAATGACCCCACCCCCCATCCAAAGCATCTGGTCCATGGTGTCTTCCAATCCTAATAAAAATTGGCCCATGTAATATTCTTGGGCGCGTTTGAATTCATCTGCTTTGACGCCACCTGAAGATATTTTGGCCAGGACTTTTAGGATCAGGTCAAGGGCCCCGACGATCTTAGAATTATCGACACCGGCGCGGACCATAAAAACACCGGTGTCATGCAAACTCTTGATGCCGCTGGAAACAGAATAAGCCAATCCCCTCTTTTCGCGCACTTCGTTAAACAGGCGGCTGGACATATTACCGCCCAAAATAATGCTCAATAGTGCCAGGGCATAATAATCTTTGTGGTTGGTTTCATAGGCCAGATACCCCATGGCCAAATGCATCTGTTCGGTCTGCTTATGGTGCAAATGTGCCGCTGGCTTTTCTTGAATTCGACGGGCCTGGATAAATGAAGGAGGCACGAGGCCAGTCAATTTTCCCAATTTTGCAGTAACCATCGCCAGCAATGTTTCATGCTTGACGGCGCCGCAGGCGGAAATCACGATTTGGGAGGGAACATAATAGGTGTTTTTAAAATCCTTCAATGAGCCAAGGGACATTTCACCTACTGAGGCAGAAGAACCTGCAAGGCTTTGGCCCAAAGGATGGTCCGGCCATAAAAGAGCTTCGAGAAGTTCGCCCACATGGTATTGCGGCAAATCGTGATACATCTTGATCTCTTCCAGGATGACGGCGCGTTCTTTTTCTAAATCTTTGGGAGATAATTTAGGATGAAAACTGATGTCAGCCAGGATATCAAAGGTCTCTTTAAGATGATTGGCAGGCACCTTGGCATAAAAGCACGTTTCTTCCTCGGCGGTAAAGGCGTTGAGATTGCCGCCGACCCCCTCGATGAGCTGCTTGATCTCATCACAGGAGTATTTGGCGCTGCCTTTGAAAGCCATGTGTTCCAGGAAATGGGCAACGCCCTTGTTCTCCTTGCCTTCATAGCGGCCGCCGGCAGCGACCCAGACACCGATGGAGGCGCTGTCGCGGTCTTTGCATTCCTTGGTGATGAGGCGGATTTTATTGGGTAGTTGGGTAATATGAAGCATATTGATGTTCTTTTAGAGATTGCTTCGCTTCGCTCGCAATGACGAGACTAATGTATGGACATAACGGCTGACCTTACCAACCAGGTCACGCTGCCCCTTACATTCATTAATTTTCTTAACAATAGCGCTTCCGACAATGACCCCGTCAGCGGCGCGGCTGATGTCTTTGACTTGTTGCGGGGTGGAGATGCCGAAGCCGGCGCAGATGGGTTTCTTGGTGAATTTTTTAATGTGGTTGATTTGCTTGACTACGTTTTGGGCCACGGCTTTTTGGGTGCCGGTGATGCCGGTTAAGGACACATAATAAACAAAACCGCTGGAGGCTTTCGTATTGGATAAAATTCGCACATCTTCACTTGTCGGTGCTACGAAAAATATAGTGGCGATATGCAAGCGGGCCGCCAGATGTCGCAGGGTTTCGGCTTCTTCCGGCGGAAGATCAGGGATAATTAAGCCATCTACGCCTGCTTGGGCGCACGCGTTGACAAATTTCTCCTCTCCATAACGCAAAATAGGATTGTAGGAACTCATCAAAGATATCGGAATGGAAGTCTTTAAGCGTATCCGTTTGACCGTCTCTAGTATCTTATGGACAGTTGTTCCCTTTTTTAAAGCCCTGTGGTATGAAGCCTGAATCGTCGGGCCATCGGCTAAAGGGTCGGAAAAAGGAATGCCCAGTTCAATGATATCAACACCGGCCTTCTCAAAGGCGATCACCAGGTCTTCGGTTGTTTTGAGGTCGGGATCGCCGGCGGTGATAAAGGCGATGAAGGCTTTGTGTTTCAGCTTTTTTAAATTTTGAAACTTTTCATCAATACGATTCATAGTTACCGCTTAAATGTTTAGGCATATCATTCCGGCGAAGGCCGGAATCTTTAAAGACCCCGGCTTTCGCCGGGGTGACATCTGTCATTAAATAAACTTACTAATCTGGTTCATGTCTTTGTCACCTCTACCAGAAAGGCAGACGATAACAGTGGCGCCTTTCTTGGCGTGACGGGCTAATTTTGGTAAATAGGCAATGGCGTGGGAGGTCTCCAAGGCCGGGATGATCCCTTCCAGACGCGCCAACAGTTTAAGCGCTTCAATGGCTTCCTCATCGGTGATGGTGACGTACTTAGCCCTTCCACTGGCTTGATAATAGGCATGCTCAGGACCAACGCCGGGATAATCCAAACCAGCTGCAATGGAATGGGCCACCTGCACTTGGCCGTCACTGTCTTGAAGAAGCATACTCTTACTGCCGTGCAAAACGCCAAGGGCCCCTTTGTTCAAGGTCGCGGAATGGTGATGGGTATGCACCCCATGACCTGCAGCTTCAACACCAATCATCCGGACGGAGGCATCCTCATAAAAGGCATGGAACAATCCCATGGCATTGCTCCCCCCGCCGACACAAGCAAGAAGATAATCAGGCAATTTTTTCTCTTTGGCATAAAATTGACGGCGGGCCTCCCGTCCAATGACTGACTGAAAATCACGCACCATGGCCGGATAAGGATGGAAACCCGCCACAGAACCGATAATATAAAACGTATCAGCCACGTTTGTCACCCAATCGCGCACGGCTTCATTCATGGCATCTTTAAGTGTTTTGGAACCACTCTCAACGGGAATAACCTCTGCACCCATTAATTTCATACGGACCACATTAAGCGACTGGCGCTTGACATCCTCCGCTCCCATATAGACAACGCACTTGAGGCCAAATAATGCCGCTGCCGTAGCTGTGGCCACCCCATGCTGGCCGGCACCGGTCTCGGCGATGATACGGGTCTTGCCCATGCGACGGGCCACAAGTATCTGTCCCAATGTATTATTGATTTTATGCGCGCCTGTATGTAGAAGGTCTTCGCGTTTAAGATAAACTTTGAGCGTCTTTAAATGGGTACTTAGGCGTTTGGCTAAATATAAATTGGTGGGTCTTCCGGCGTATTCCTTTAAATAATACTCAAATTCTTTCTGAAAGGTCTTATCTTTTTTTATGGCTGCGTACTGCTTCTCCAATTGGCCCAGGACTGCCATCAGAGTTTCAGGGGCAAAGCGTCCTCCGAAGCTGCCATAGTAACCGTATTTATCAGGTAGGGATTGTTTCTTCACTTCTTTTCTTCCGCCATCATTTGCTCGTTGCCTGTCGGGACGGGACATGTGCTTAGGTCGTAACCTGTCATCGTCATCACAGAATTGATAAATCCAATCGTCCCGGTAATGCGCAAGGGCCATTTATTTTCCGAGGCATCGAACCATATTTTATATCTGGTTGGCTGGCTCTCCATATAATAGCTATCATATGTTTTACCATTGATTTTAAGTGGCATTTGTTTAACCAGTTTGATTTTTAAATCCTTGGTCGGCAATGTCATATCCAAGACATCACCGATTTTGAAGGAACCTTCCTTACGGTATCTATAAATAAAACCATAAATATTATCTACAGCACCGTCTTTATGGATCGTTTGGGTCGTCGTATGCGCATCTTCGGTCTTGGTGATAACAATCTCTCCTTTGGAAGGTGTATATTCTTCCAAAGTTTTTCCATGACCAAAAACGCTTAAACTATAATTACGCTCGACATACAGAGGTTTATACGTGGTTGGGTCAACATAAATATCCTCTTCATCCGAAAAGTTCTGGCCATGCGCCTTAAAAATGATCAAAATTGTTTTATGGTCTTTATAATCTTTGGGTCCCACCAGGGTGAGAGTCGCCTCCCCATCAAAACCCATTTGGCGGATGGAATAGTTGATCGTTTCAGCGTGGGCTTGGACTTGCGAAAAAAGAATAATGGCTATTAACGCAATTATCCCCCTCCCTAGCCCTCCCCACAGGGGGGAGGGAATAAAAGACATTAACCCTATTGAGATTCTTTGCCCCTCGGGCTCAGAATGACAAAAATTCTTATTTAACATCATAGTCCTTTATAAATGCTTCCAAAACCCTGGCCCCATTATAAAGAGTTTTGATTTCTGCATATTCGTCATTGGCATGAATGACCCCGTGACTGCCCCATCCGGTCGAAAAAGCGGGAATGCCGTAGTCCTGGAAAAAAGTAATCACGGTAGCACCCTGGCTGCCTTTCAAATTCGCTTTAAATCCCATCTTTCGGCAGGTGTCGACATAGGTTTTCACAAAAGGATGCCGCGGGTCAATGCCGTAAGGCTTCTGGGAGTCATCTATAATCACTTTGAAGTTCTTAGTCTCAAGAGCCACGATACTTTTGACCTCTTTTAAAACAGCCTCTGCCTTCATCCCGGGCATAAAACGGATATCAAGGGCAAATTCGCAGAAATCTGCCACCATATTGACCTTATCGCCGCCGCGAATGGTGCCGATATTCTTTGTCGGGGGCACCAGCAGAGGATGCTTTTTGAATTTAAATTGATGTTTCTTAAGACGTCCAATAACACGCGCGGCAATTTCAATGGCATTAACACCCCGCCAATTATAAGCCCCATGCGCTTTTTTACCAAAAATCTGCACCCGGCAATGGAAAAGGCCTTTTTGGGCGATGATGGCGTCAAACTCCTCAGAGTCCGTAATCAGGGCAACCTTGGGACGCAGGATACATTTTTTAAGCAAAGGAATAACACCGAGTTTACTTCCAGTTTCTTCATCAGCAGTCGCGGCAAACACAATGTCTCGCTGCAGGCGCACCCCATCTTCGACCAAACTATGCAAAGCCTCCATACCCACCGCGCAATTGCCTTTATCATCGCTGGCTCCCCTGCCATAGATCTTGCCCTTATGGATCGTGGCTCCCAGAGGATCGAATTTCCAGCCCTCGCCAAAAGGTACCGTATCATAATGCGGCGTGATCAACAGCGCTTCACGGGCGGCCTTGGGACCCGGCCAGGTCCCTTTGAGTGTCGCCACCACATTAGGACGGTTTTTGGCAAATGAAATGATCTTAACATCAAGTCCAAGGGTCTTTAAATCCCGCGCCACAAAATCCGCCACCGCCACTTCGTTGCCAGGAGGGTTTACAGAATTGATTTGCAATAATTTGGTGGTAATGGTGATCAGGCGTTCTTTATTTATCATTGAATTTTTCCTCTAACCCAAAATTCCTTTGGCCTTTTCTTCACCCTCGATGCGCTTGAAATCATCGTAGTCGACAAAAACAATTTGCGGACGTTCGTGGCTGATGCGCAGCATTTTGGGCATATGGTCCCTGATATTCTGGAAGGCAATGTATTTAAACTCGCTCTTGCACTCCGGGCACTGGGACGTATCTATTTTCAGATCCATCCTTTTGCAATTGGCGCAAGTGCCGGCCAAAGCCCCGTAGGTCATCAGGCGAGTCTTGATTTCATCCAAGTAAAATTTCTTATAAATACGGATAAAACGCTCGGACATGGGGGCTATTATAACATCAATGAGAGGCTTGTCTAAAAATAATTTTAGCAAGGAACACGCTTGCGGATTTTGGAGAGGATTTGATGAAAATTACGTTCACTTGATATGAGATAATATTCTTTAAGATGCCAACTGAGGGGCTCGCGATTAAATAAATCCACCTCCACCCGCTCTAGCACCTTACCATCAGAAACCCGGCGAAAATCCAGACCGGCCCGGCGTATAATGGGCCAGCTTCCGGCGAAGTCCCAGAGATGGCATTTCAAAAAACAACCTACCCCGCGGCCGATGGCCGGCCAGCAGAGATTGACCACGGCACAGGCATGGATCATGATATGAAAATCCTTGGAATCCCAGTAGAATTTATCAAAAAAGGTGTCATTGCAAAAGAACAAAGAGCGGGCGGATAATTCTTCATCCAGAGGAACAATGCGGGTCTTGTTCTCGCCAGGTTTAAACGCATTCTGCACAAAATACGCCTCAGAGCCGTCGCAGTAAAAAAGTTCATTGAGCATGGGAAAATAGACAACCCCAAGCCATGGTTTCAAATCCTTGATAAGCCCGATCGAAATGCCAAAGAGCGGCATGCGATTAGCGTAGAGTCGTGTCCCATCAATGGGATCCAGGGCCCAGATAAACGACGATTGATCAAGGCGCTTTTGGTCCATAGACTCAATAGCATGGGGGTCTTCTTCATCGATGAGAATATGACAGGGGTCTTGCAAGAAGTCTTTTAATTTCTCGCGGGCCAGCTTTGAAATGGATTTGTCCGCAAGCGTTATGATGGAATGATCTTTTTTGAGGCCCGGATCGCTGTGTTCGATTAAATCCAGAGCTATGGCTCCTGCCTCACGGACCAAGGATATCATGCGTTCTAAGTAGATTTCTGAAGTAATCATCATTTATAATTCCCTCCCCCTTGTGGGGAGGGCCAGGGAGGGGGGAAAGCATTAAAAAATAACTTTATTCACCCCCACCTAACCTCCCCCATCAAAAGGGGGAGGAATAGTGCAAACTATTCATTAATCACTTAGTTTAGTGAGTAAAATAAGGCCATACTGTTCGTAAATCCGTGGAGAAAATTAATGCCTCCCACAGGCCCGATCTCTCCTGCGCAGAAAAAGCCGGCGGCCGGCACGGGCCCAAGGTGATGCTGGATGATCCTTATATCATGGTCGCGTTCCTTAAACAAATTAATACCCCGCCCATTGCAAGAAAAGACAAAAGCTCCATGGGCAGCAGTCGCCCTTTTCTTCGATTGGTATTCCTTTAACAAATGATGCAAATCTTCATTAGCCGTCTTGGCATCGCGCAAATGAAACTGCACAGTCTGGCCCACCCGCATGTGATCTCCCACCACTCCCGCGCCGCTTTGAGGTTCGACACCTATGACACCGCGGATCAAGAAATCTCCCCGCTGAAATTTATCCTTGTATTCGTTCATGGCGATGCCGACAAAAATAGCCTCGTGGGCCAAATGGCGGTCGTATTCTGTACCTTTATTTAAGACCTCTTCCAAAACTTTATAAAAAGGACGGCCGGCCAATTCGTAAATAATATTGCGCTGGGCACGGGTGACAATATAGGTGTCCCCAATGGGACGGCATCCTTGGGAAACCACGGTCTCAACGCGCAAATTACCGGTAAGACACAGCCCCACCAACCCTTCCCGCAGAACTTCCTCATCCAAAATCAATATATTCTCCCCGGGTTCCGATGCGGCCGAGGCCAGTCCGCCCACAACCGGCATACCCGCATAGGCCAAATTTAATCCAGCCAGAAAACCATTGCCATCGAAGGCAAAAGCATCGGCAAATACCAAGAATGATGGATTTTCATTAGGATAAACTTCAAGGAAATTATACCAGTCTTCTTTTCCTTTAAGGGACTCCAACACCGGCTGAGTTAAGGTAAAAGGAGTAATTTTCACCTGCGGCAGGCGCATGAGCATGAGGGAAGCTGACGGACGCCCTTCAATCTCCCGCTCGGTGCCGATGATTCCGGCACACGTGCAACAAACCAAATGACGGACATTGGCCTGTGCCTTCAACGCTTGAACTAACTCCAAAGGATCATATGGCGGCCATGGACATATATACAAAATCCCCAAGTCAAATTGACCGTCGATCTCCTTGAGAAGTTCAGCAGTGATTTGAGATAAATTTCCGGCTTCTGTGATGCGATTGATAAATTCCATGGTATTAATTATAGGGTATTGAAGGACAAATAGGGTGATTATTTTAAGGAAGACCGAATCATGAGGATAGGAATATCGGTGCGATGGCGTAACAGGTCCGCCACAGAACCCAAAATCATATCTTCGATAAACTGGTGCCCATGAGTGGCCATGGCAATAAGATCACAGCCTTCATTGTCAGCAACGGACATAATGCCATCCACAGGTTCTTTGCCCTGCACCAGGATCGCTTTGGCGTTAAAGCCCTCATTTCGTAATCCGGTACAGATATGGTCTAAATAAGCCTGATCATCTTTAATTTCCTCGGAATCCACCAAATTTAATTGGTCCTGCAGGCGCGCCGCAAAGCCGTCCGCCACATGGACAAGGATGAGTTGGGCTTGCGTCAGGTGGGCAAGCTTACGGATGTGGCGCAAAATAGTTTCATCCGTAGGTGAATTATCTAAAGGAATAAGTATCTTTGTATACACCATAGGACCTTAGCTCTTCCATTTAATAGAACAACCCATGGAAGGGGTTTGTTTAGCAGTTATCGGCCGGCCGGCGGCCATGTTATTCATGGCTTCTTTTAATTCTTCGCGGGTCACTGCGTTCTCGTCTTTCCAATTATCATCAATGCGACCGTGATAAACCAGGGCTTTATTTTTATCAAATAAATAAATATCAGGGGTACATTGAGCCCGAAAGGCATCGGCGACTTGCTGCGTTTCATCGACCAAATAGGGAAAATCAATACCCAACTCCTTGATCTTGAGCACCATTTTGGCCGGAGCATCGTCGGGATAGTCAGGGTTGATATTAGGATTGATGGCAATCGTGTTGACCCTCATGCCTTTGCCATATTGGGCCAAGGCTAAGACACGAGGCCAAACGGCC
>CAZKUL010000105.1:0-9860 GCA_964555945.1 uncultured Planctomycetales bacterium | reverse complement strand
TTAAGGACTGTGGGCATGCTGCCACCTACCCGGCAAGCCTCGAAAGCCAGTCCCAGGCATGGAAATCTCTTGAGATCAGGGTCATGAAAATTCAACGACCCTATTTCCGCAAGATTCAGGGGATTGAGACCTGTCTGGAAACGACGCGGATAGGTCAAGGCGTATTGAATCGGCAAACGCATATCCGTTATGCCTAATTGGGCCAACAGAGAACCATCAACGAATTCTACCAACGAATGGACGATAGACTCCGGGTGCACCAATACCTTAATTTGGTCATGCCTTAACTTAAACAAATGCTTGGCCTCAATCACCTCAAAGCCTTTATTCATCAACGTCGCGGAATCAACCGTGATTTTGGGCCCCATTTTCCAACGAGGATGACGCAGGATATCACTGGGCGTCATCTTCTTAAAATTTTTTGATTTAACCTCTCTTAACGGGCCTCCGGAGGCAGTTAAATGGATAAAGGCAGGTTTTGACCTTTGTCCCTCCAAACATTGAAAAATTGCACTCTGTTCACTATCAATCGGAATAATACGCGCCTGATGGCTGTGCGCTATCTTCATGATCAAATCACCCGCAATAACCAATGCCTCTTTATTGGCAGGCGCCACCGTCTTTCCCGCCTTCAAGGCCGCCAAAAACGGCATTAAAGCACCCACTCCACTCATGGCCAGTACTACCACGTTAACTTCCTTTAAGGAAGCAAGCACAGCACAATCACCTACGGGATAAAACTTGACTCCCTTGAGGCCACTTTGCTTAAAATGTGCCAATCCTTGAGAGCCTACAGCTACGTGAGAGGGTTTATATTTTCGTATCTGACTCTCTAGGAGTTCAAAATTATTGTAGGCGCTTAATGCAACAACTTTGAAAAGCCGGGGATGTTGATCCACCACTCTCAATGTATTCAGGCCTATTGAGCCTGTTGACCCCAAAATGGCAAGCGTGCTAGGTTTCATTATTGCATCGTGTTGAGGGTGGAACTCATGTACAAATAAAACGCGGGGGCTGAGAATAATAAGCTGTCAATGATATCCAGGACCCCGCCCATCCCTGGTAAGAATTTTCCGGAATCCTTGACGCCACAGTCGCGTTTGATCAATGATTCGGAGAGGTCTCCCAGCTGGCCCAAGCCGCCAAAGAAAGCACCCATAAAAAATATCTGCCAAAGGGGTAAATTTAATGGGGGAGGCAAAAAGGAACGAAAGACCAACGCCATGACTGCGGACATTAAGACCGCCCCCAGAGTGCCCTCTACGGATTTGTTGGGAGACACCTTCAGCAACAAGGGGTGCTTGCCAAAACTGCTGCCAATCAGTAATGCGCCCACATCAGCTCCCTTTGTCACCAGAAGAATAAATCCAAGCAATTTAATGCCTTCAATACCCGGCAACATCAAACGAATTTTGACTAGAAAACTAAAGAACCAAGCCACATATAAAACTCCAAACAGCGTTGTCGACAATCCCAAAATGGCATGACGGTTGTCTTTACGTGCAAATTGCATGAACAAAATCAATAAAAATCCTATAACGATAAACAGGAGTTCCCAATTCTTAGTTGGCTCAAAATGGGTGAAAATAGAAATAGGGATCAACGTCCCAATTAAAATACCTGTGTAACTATAAATGGGAACATCCTTTTTGCGTACCATATAAAAGAACTCGTAAAGTCCTCCCGCTGTCAATAGGACAATGACAAAAATAAACAGATAATCGTTAATGACGGCCCCGGCGGTTAACCCAATCATGAATATTGACGACATGAAACGTGACCATGACATAACAAAATCTCCTGGTGTAAATTTCCTTCCTTAAACTAGTGAAGCTAAACCTTTATCTTTCCCCAACGGCGTTCCCGATGCGTGTAACTCATTAAGGCTTTGGCAAATTCTTCCTCAGTAAATTCAGGCCAACATTTGTCCGTAAAATACAGTTCTGCATAAGAAAGCTGCCATAATAAAAAATTACTGATACGTTCTTCTCCGGAAGTGCGGATCAACAGATCAGGATCAGGCTGACCCTTGGTATACAGATGGGCACCGACGAGTTTTTCATTAATTTCTTCCGCTTTTAGCATTCCCCGCTGGACCTCGGCAGAAATGGACTTAATGGCATCTATGATCTCGCCGCGAGCGCCATAATTAAATGCGATATTAAGGGTCATGACAGCATTATTCTTTGTCACCAGGGCGGCATCATCCATGGCCTTTAAAACCTCTTGGGGCACTCCCTGGCGGCGGCCAATGAAGTTGATTCGAACACCGTTATTCCCTAATTCCCTGGTCTTCTGCCCTAAAACCATGATAAAGGTCCTCATGATCATGGACACTTCATCCTGAGGTCGATTCCAATTTTCGGTAGAAAAGGCATATATCGTCAAAAATTCGATGCCTTTATCGCGAGCGGATTTGATGATTTCTTCAATTCTCTTAACGCCTTCCAGGTGTCCCTGAGGACGGTTCATTCCTCGGGCCTTGGCCCAACGGCCATTACCGTCCATAATGATAGCGACATGACGCGGGATTTGATTCTTATCCATGGGGTCCACTAAATAAAAGGGGGGATATACATCCCCCTTGATAAAAATTACAAAAACTAAAAAACCCTCAATGCCCCGCGGTAGCTGCTTGTGGGACAGGTTGCGATGTTTGAGGAGCCGGGTTCCTTGCTTGGACAAGCGGTGAAACGGTCGTCGATGTGGCTTGAACCTGAGTTTGCAAAGCCGCAACGGCCGCAGCCTTCTCTTTGAGTACTGCCTGTAACTTATTTTCCAAATTGGTTTTGGCTTGCGTTAACTCGTCGTACTGTTTCTTTAAATCGGCATTAACGCCTTTTTCCTGGTCCAGAATGTCCTCAATTTTGCCCATCTTATCCTGGTCTTCTTTCAACGATTCTTGAAGGGTGCTTAATTTGGCAGCATTCTTTTGTAATGTTTCTTCAGCCACCATCCGGCTGTAACGTTCCTCCTCAAGACTTTTGCCTGCTTTGTCCGCTTTTTGGGCAAAACGAATCACCACCACCGATAAACCGACTGCCAGTAATAAGGTAATAACCAGTATAATATCTTTCATTTAAGTGTCCTTAACTTGCGCTGTTTGCATTCGGAGTTGATGAAGCCTCACCACTGCTGGTTTCAGTCTTAGGAAGAATGACAATTTCCACCCGACGATTTTTCTGACGGCCATCCTTGGTATCATTGGACGCGACCGGTTTATATTCACCATATCCAATGGCAGCCAGGCGAGGTTCAGCCACGCTTTTATCACTTAAATAATGCAATACGGACAAGGCGCGGGCGGTCGATAATTCCCAATTGGATTTCCAGCCTGATTTACGGATCGGTTGATTGTCTGTATGGCCCTCAATGCCCACATTTAAGTCAGAAACAGTGGTATTGAGCACGCTGGCGACTTTATCCAATTTTTCATAGGAATCCTTACGGAGCTTGGCTTTTCCGGAATCGAACAACACTTCCGAAACAAAGGTAATGACCAGCCCTTTGGGTTCCATCTCGACCTTGACTTGCTTATTATTAATTTCATCTTGAAGGCGCTTTTCTAATTCTTCCTTGGCACGCGCTAATTCATCCATGTCATTTTTTAACTTGGATATTTTTTCAATGTCGGTCCGGCGTCCTTTTTGGAGAATGATCGTGCAACCAGAAAGCCCCAAGGCAAGTATCAGGACTAAGGAAATATTCATTAAGACTGCTTTGTTAGAACGCATTACGATCCTCCTGTTTATGCTAGTGTATGTGATATAGAACCCAAATTATCACAGCCATTTACGAAAGTCAAGCAAATATGGGTTAACGTATGATGATCTCATCGCGTTTAGACCCAACCGATATGTATTTAATAGGAACATCCAATAATGTTTGAAGACGTTCGAGATAACGACGGGCCGCTAGAGGGAGCTTTTGGTATTGACGAATCTCCCTGGTCGAAGACCTCCAGCCGGGCCATTTTTCATAGATAGGTTCGGCATGGGTCAAGACGTCCAGATCATGGGAATAATCCTTATAAATTTTTCCTTTATATTTATAGGCCGTGGCAATCTCTATTTCATCAAGCTCATCTAAGACATCAAGCTTCATAATGGCCAGTTGAGTGGCCCCATTGATCGTGACCGCGTAGCGCGCAATCACCGCATCAAACCAACCACATCGTCTGGCACGACCTGTCGTGGCTCCAAACTCATGGCCTTTACTGCGGATCCGCTCATCCATCACTTTTTCAAATTCTGTAGGGAAAGGGCCTTCACCGACGCGGGTCGTGTAGGCTTTAAAGGCCGCAACCACCTGTCCAATCTTGGTGGGGGGAACTCCGGTCCCACAGCAAACGCCGCCGGTGGTCGCGTTAGATGAAGTGACAAAGGGATAGGTGCCAAAATCAATATCCAGGAAAGTGCCTTGGGCGCCTTCAAAAAGAATTTTCTTCTTGTCTTTGATGGCTTGGTTTATAAAAATGGCCGTATCGCAAATGTAAGGTTTCAGTCGTCGGCCGAAATTCAGGTATTCCTTATAAATTTCGCTAAAATCATAATTCTTAAAGCCATAGACCTTGACAAAGATATCGTTCTTTTCATTTAGATTATCTTCCAGCTTGGCCTTAAGCACCGTTGGATTTAAAAGATCAATGATGCGAATGCCCATGCGCCCCACTTTATCAGAATAGCAAGGTCCGATCCCTCTTCCGGTCGTGCCGATCTTATTGGCCCGTTTGCCCTCCCTGAGTTGGTCCATCACCCGATGGTAAGGCATGACGACGTGCGCGTTGGCGGAAATCTTTAGCTGTGCGCCCTTCATGGGGAGACCCCGCTTTTTTAAACCGTCTATTTCTTCTAACAGGGCCTTGGGATCTATGACGACGCCATTACCAATGACGCAAATTTTCTTGGGGCGCAAAATGGCCGAAGGGATTAAATGAAAAATATACTCCTTGTTGCCCACAATGACCGTATGACCCGCGTTATTGCCCCCCTGGTAACGAACAGTGATGTCCACACCTTCGGAGAGGATATCAATCAATTTACCTTTACCTTCATCTCCCCACTGACCACCCACGACGACTAAATTCATGACATGTCCTTTACTTAAATATTAAAATCATTACCGTTGATGCCGTGAAAAAAATAGCGGCACAAAAAATTGTTGATAAGGATGGGCGCAAATCGTTGATGTCCAGAAAGGCCCATACAAACCATAAGGGCCACATGCTCAGCAAGACATAACATGTCAATAGAGGCGCAATCACTGACCACTGCCCTTTTAAAAGAGCCTCGTTGCCCAATAACATCATATAATTATTGATAGGCCACAGGGTGGATAAAGCACTTAAGCCTATACCCAAAACCACCATCAACAAAACTTGCAACTTGATATCCTGCCTGCTTGATATTCCTTTCCCGTCACTATTAGTCTTATCCTTGAATCTTAACAGATACCATTCTTTGATAAATACAATACCTAAAATAAATGCCCCAATACCCAAGATTAAATAAAGGACCTTGGCGGTCAAAATAAAATTCTTATGAAAAAGAAGCATCTGTCCAGGCCCAAAATTAAACCCTAAGAAGGTCAGCGCATAGATTAAAGCAAAAATAAGACGAAGCCATCCTGCGCGGACAGGACTTATTTTGAGCCAAAGACCAAGCGCAATAAAAACCGCGCAAGTCATAAAAATGCACGGATTAAGCCCATCCCGTAATCCGGCTGCAGCAGCAATGAACCAAAGATCTTTCATCGATGTCCAAATTGATCGTAGGAGCTGACCTTGTATCGGCCCGCGGCTATACCTTTATCGCTTTGACAAAAAGAATGTTTTTTGTCGTGCGTAATTTTTCAATAAGAGATTCGGGGATCTCGCTATCAACGTTGACGACACTGACCGCCACTCCCTGCTGATTTTCCCTTCCTAAGGTGATGCCGGCAATATTGATATTTTCAGCCGCCAATAACGTTCCGATGGCCCCCACGATGCCGGGTTTATCATTATTATTAATAAACAACATGTGGCCTTGAGGCACAGTTTCCACATACACATTGTTGATCTTCACAATGCGGGGTTGTTTATTGCTCGATAGGGTCCCCAGCAAAGAAAATGGTTCTTTGTCCGTCGTAATATCTATGGCGATGGCGTTGACATACTCGCCTTCCTGATTGGAGATGACCTCTTTAACATTGATACCCCGCTCTTTCATCATATTCAGGGCATTGATGGTATTGACACCTTCACCCAATATAGGAGCTAAAAGTCCGTGAGACAAGGCCATGGTCACTGCCGTCACTTTTTCCTGGGCCACCGCTCCGCTGTAGGTTATGGTCACCTCACTAATACGGCCCTGGATCAGTTGGCCGGCAAATTTACCCATGCGCTCCGCCAGGCTTAAATAGAGCTCGATCACTTTGTAGGCTTCCAGAGACAGTGACGGAAAATTAGCAGCATTACGGATGCCAGCCCCGCAAAGGGCATCTCTGACGGCCTGGGCGATCTCTATGGCGACATTCAATTGAGCTTCTGAGGTCGATGCGCCAAGGTGAGGTGTAGTGATGCAATTATCCATTTTAAAAAGAGGTGATTGAAAATCCGGAGGTTCAACCTCATAGACATCAAGCGCGGCCCCCGCGATGCGCTTTTCCTGCAAGGCCGTAATCAACGCCTGTTCCTCGATAATACCGCCTCTGGCGCAATTGATCAGGCGCACGTTTTTCTTCATTAAAGCGATTTGTGCTTCCCCTATCATGTGGGTCGTTTCATCAGTCTTGGGGATATGCACGGTGATATAATCCGCTGTTTTATAAATTTCATTAAGATCGACCAATTTAATGCCATTCTTTTTGGCAATCTCTGCGGACAAATACGGGTCAAACCCCAAAATGACCATGCCAAAAGCCTGGGCCATTTTAGCCACCGTCGACCCAATGCGTCCTAAACCAACAATACCCAATACCTTGCCGTACAACTCGACACCCGTAAATTTAGAACGTTCCCACTTGCCGGCCTTTAGCGAGGCAACCGCCTGAGGAATATTACGGGAAAGCGCCATGATAAGGCTCATGGTCTGCTCCGCGGTAGAGGTCGTGTTTCCTGCCGGGGTATTCATGGCCACAATGCCCTTCTGGGTCGCCGCTTGCAGATCTACGTTATCCAAACCGACACCTGCGCGTCCAATCACTTTTAACCTGTCCGCGGCTTCAATGATCTGAGAGGTCACCTGTGTACCTGAACGAACGATCAAGGCATCATAATCTTTGATTATTTTTTGTAACTCCTCCGCGGAAATTCCGAATTTACAATCTACCGCAAACCGTTTGTCCGCCGTTAAAATATCCAACCCTTCTTTTTCTAATTTATCACTGATTAAAATCTTAAACATAAAGAATTTCCTTCCTTATTCATCATTAGTATTTCATATCCTAGAAAAACTTCACAAAGTTATTTTAAAGTTTAGTTATTGAACTCAGTCGCAGGCCTTCACTTCCTAAAAATTGGAAATTGACTATGGGTGACGCTGATGTGTGGTTTACCATCTCCACCGTGAAGCTGCCATTTTTATCCGTCTCTCCTGTCCAAATCAAGTGCTGACTGGGTTTAAAAGGCAATTTCAAACGACTACCTCTTATTTCGATACCATTCTTGTTTAGAAAAATGAGGGCGACATACCCGCTCTTTCTTGAATCATAGGAAGATTGCATCGGAACGGAAAATGTAAATGAATCGCCGGCATGAACCGGAAATCTTTTGGCATTAAACCTCAAGTGTTGATCTGCTGTGAGCATTATTTTTTTATCTAAAGGAGCGACCGTGCGTCGCACCATCTGGCTAGTCGTGTTGTCCAGATAGTCTGCTGGTCGTAAAAGAACGTCAACAGGTCCCTTGCAATTACATTCATTGTTAATTCTTAAAACTGACAGTGCGTTAACGGCATCCGCAGGAACCAGGCCCTGAACCGATGCTGTTGTCCAAGTTATCGCATGGTCCTCTATCTCATAAGCAGACAGTTGAGCGTTGCTGACAGGTTTTCCTTCCCCTGTTGTGAGGCTACCTTCATAACCGGAATTAGTTTTTGATACGTTTATGAATGTCTCCTGTGCTAAATACCGATCAACCAAATAGGTCATCGTGCCCGGCTGTGTCTCGGGTAAGGCGTAGCGAGGCTGAGGTTGCCATGATTGGATAATGGCATCGTCTGGGACCATGGATGGATCTCGCTCAACTTCAGCAAAATAATCTTCCGCGTCATTTGTCCACGCCACCCCTGTAGGATCTCCAGGATCGCCATCATAAATGATACCAAATTTTATGCCATGAGCTCTTGTTTGTATGGATAATTGCTTTAGCATCTCTTGCCAGCCCGTCCCTTGATGAGCTACATCCGAATGAAAAAAGGCCAAAGGGGTTCCCGTGGCATCCTTGTAAGCATCCGCGAATTGCATGACTTCTTCAACATAATCTGAAGGCGCTCTTCCAACAACCGGTTCAATATCACCCACCTGCGCTTGCGGAAAATACTGGTGTATGGTGGCAACTTGATTGGCCACATCCTTGGCTATATCCGCAATAGGGGTATGCAAGGCGGCACGCACATTGCTAATATGCCCAAACCACAATGGCTCATCCATAGCCACATATTGCAAATTGCCGCCAAGGACCTTTAGGCGTGATACGAAACGCCCCACATTCTGACCGCCATAGCCCTCACCTTTACCTGGACCATTTTTGTTGCTCATTAACCCAAGTTCCGCAGCCAGGGCAATGTGACGCTGCTGCAAACCAACAATGACAGCTTTGAGCTGTGCATCAGAAGCTTTTCTTAAAAACTGAGAATAGACTTTAAAGATTTGAACATGCGATGCCGCCTTAAGCCATGGAGCATCAGGTTTAAATAAATCCATTAAATCAACGCATAATAAGGAGCCTGCGGGTGAAAACTGGCTCCTCGGGACAAACCAAATCCTAGCCGCATGGGAGGGCGTTTGATCAGCTAAAACACGGTCTGGTGTCAGCCCGCCGACAAAACCAATCAGCAAAAATAAAAGGATTATCCAAGAGCGCGATAAATGAAATGTCATCATTCTAAAGGTTAAATTTTATGCTTATTTTGTGTTGAGGGCCTTTTGTGCTGCTGTTAAAGCAGCGCCCAGTTCAAATTTATGGCCCATTTGATGCAATACTTTCTCCAGGCAAGCCAAGCCTGTCAGGATATCGTATTCATCCAGGGCGCCCATATGGGCCATGCGAATGACCTTACCTTTAAGATGGTCCTGTCCGCCGGCAACGGTGATCCCATAAGTGTCCCTCATGGTTTTAACTAATTTTTCTCCGTCTATATTCGCAGGGACTTTAACAGCCGTTAAAACGTTGGTCGAACAACTTGGGTCTGGAAAAAGTTCCAGGCCAATGGCCGCACACCCGGCACGTACGGCCCGGGCCAAATGCGCGTAGCGTGAAAACATATTGTTCAGCCCGTCTTTTTTGATCATATTCAGGCTGTCAACTAAAGCAATCAACACGCCGATGGCTGGCGTAAAAGGTGTATCTGTTTTTTCCATGGCTTTTTTGCATTCGCGTAAATCAAAATAGTAGCGGGGTGTGGTGCAGGTGTTGATGGCTTCAATGGCCTTGGGAGACGCACTGACAAAGGCCAAACCGGGAGGTAACATCAACCCTTTGTGCGAGCCTGAGACAACCACATCACAAAACCATTCATCTGTTTTTATCTCCTGGACCGCCAAACCCGACACCGCGTCCACGACTAAAACCGCTTTAAATTGGCGGACCACCTCTCCGATGGCTTTAACATCAGGCGTCACGCCTGTTGATGTTTCCGCCAATGTAATGAAGACGGCTT
>CAZKUL010000104.1:0-10020 GCA_964555945.1 uncultured Planctomycetales bacterium | reverse complement strand
AGGTTAAAAGCTTTAAAAGGATTAACTTTAAGTAAAACAGAAGAATTAGCAATATTGAAAAAAGCTCTTAGTGATTTCCAGGGATCAAATCGTGACGCGATTAATGAAATCATTAATTTGATGGCGGATTTAAATATTCCTGAGGTGGTACCGCTTATTGTGTCTACCCAAGCAGGTGAGACTGTGATTGATGGTTTAGCAAGAATGACCGTACGTGAGGCCCAGATGACTATAGGTCAAATAGCTGCTGGTCAAATGGATAGTCATAATGACATGCAATTGAGAGCTATAGAGTTATGGAATGGGGATGAGGATTTAAAGTTGCAATATGCCAGAAATGTTGTCAGGAGGAATAGGTCTAGCAGTACTTTAATCTATGTATTGGAGCAATTAGGTAAAATGCCGGATACGGTAAGATTTGCGCAAGAAATTATTAGAGAAATTGCTAATGATTCTACTTACAAGGATAGAGGTCGTTTGCAAGCGATCAGTTTTTGGCATTCAAGTTCTAAAGGTGATGATATTGTTAAATTTCTTCAATCAATAGCACAAGATGCTAATGCAAGTCGTAGTTTACATGAACGATTAACTGCTATTGGCGAATTAGCTAAAATTGATGGTCCAGAAGCAATCAATGCTTTAGGTTATATCAGTAAATTTTGCCTTAATTTTCAGGTGAGATTAGAGGCAATACAGCGCTGGTCTTTTACTCATCATCAGGAAGCTATTGATTTGCTTAAAGATATTATTTTAGATTCGAATACAACTGTTCAATGGTTGCCCGGTAGTGGATATGGAGAGTGGCCGAGTTATTCATCAGTTGAAAAATCCTCGGCCTTTAGCGCGCTCTATGGGATGTCGCTTCTTCCTTTTGGATCAGCTGCTTTTTCGGCGGTTAAAGAAATCGTGGCGCAGAATGATAATAAAGAAGCTAAGAATATGGCAGTCCTTCAGTTAATGAAAAATTCGACAGAAGAGAATGTCAGGTTGATTTATGAACAGATTGAGAATGATTCTCTGGAAGAAAGCACAGCTTTGACGGTTATTCAGACTTTGCCAGTCATTGCATGGAATTTGGCCAAGAAATTGATGGAACAAAGAGCAGTGGGGCAGTCTAATAATATTTTAAGAGGCGTTTATGCGGCAAGATTTCTCATTAGTGAGCACCAAGAAGCCGAAAGATTGATTAATACAGAAATATTAAGTGATGATTCACCTTGGCTTAACGCAAATCATGCAGATTTTATTATTGGGGTTTTAGATACATTACGCATGATATCAGATGATGAGAATTTACACGCAAGAGTCATCGCTATAGGAGAAAAAGTCGGCATTAACGCTGATCCTAGATTCCAAGAAATCTTGGAAAATATACGTCAAAAGAATGAATTAAAGTCAGGGGCATCTTATTTTGGGAATTTAGTCGCAGATAGTATCTTAAATAAGAATCCTATTTGGGAGGGGCAACCTGTTCAAGGAGAATTAAAGCGTATTAATGATTCTTTGAATGAACAGAATGGATTGCCCTTTTATATCGAAGATGTTGTAGATGGTGTAGGAATGGGTTTTTATAGATCTGTTGGCTTTGGTGCTTTTACAAATTATTTGACTATTGGACACCAAACTGCCGCATCAGATTATAAGGGTGAAACGTATATTGGAGTTACCAAAGAGAAGGCATTTGGCTATGGTGGTGATGATATCTTCTTGGTTTGGATGCCTGCCCAATCCTACAATAGACGTGTGGATGTTAATAAAGTAAAAACAGGACATCGTTCCGGATCGAATGAATTAGTTTTAGATGATAATGTCAGTAAAGAAGAGATGCGTGTTTTCTTTATGTCAGCAGATAAATTGCAGGATGAAGGGGTTCAAAGGCATATGTCTGAACAAAAAGTGGCTGTTTTAGTCAAAGAAGGTGATTCGTACCGTTATTTTTCGCAATATGGTGCCCCTAATCATGAAACCATTGCAGATACTGATCAAGGAAGATCACGATTACGAGAAATTCTGGCATTACATAAAAATATGAAATCAAACCGTTTAGTCGTTGCTTTAGATTTTCCGAATGATTCATTTAAATCCAGGCTTTCTAGATTTTTGTCTGGTGAAAATAAAATATTTTCAGAAGCATTTCAAAGTAATATTCCAGAACGGATGGAGCAATATTCGAGAAGACGATATCTTTTAAGGTATATTGACCAACATCCGGCGGTTTTAGGGCATTATTTACAAAGCCATGTTCAACATCTTGAAGCTCACGTTGAAGGAGTTCAATTAGAAACCAAAGGATCTCAGCCTGGAGCTGTTGTGATGATTGATGGCAAAAAGTATTATGCCAAGTATTATGAGGATGAAGACCGTATGAAGGCTGAATGGCTTTCTTGGATGATTTTTAAAGAGGCAGGTATCCCTATAGTTGATGATGTTGTGGCGGCAAGGATTGATGATGGCCATGGAGTAAGGAAATTTGCCATCCTTTCGAGATGGGTTGAAGGGGCGGTAACTCCTCAAAGGCCATATGCTCCTGAACAATTGGCTCAAGAGTATGTCGCATCAGCTGTTATCCAAGATAGAGACAGAGGAAAAGCAGATAATTATTTGCAAACACCGCAAGGGGAAATACTGGCCAATGATTTTGGCGGATCCGCGATGTTTCGCTCGACAGGCGGGATCAAAGGTGAGGACGAGAATAAGCTAAGTTTTGGTTTAAATAATTTTCTAGATATGCTTTCTCCGACAGGTGAACATCGGGGAAAAGGTTTTTATTTTTCCATCAAGAAAAGTGAAGATTTAATCAGAGAAGCCATGCGGACCTTTGTTTCCAGGGTTTCATTAAAAAGATTGGAACAAATGGTAGCAGTTGTTGGGCTCTCTATGCCAAGAAGAAATGAAATTCTAAATATTTACGGGCAAAGTTATAATGAAATGCAGCGACAAATCGTTTCTGATATTCAGGCTAATGTGGGCGTAGAGCAGATCCCTAACCGTACAAACGCGGTGCGGACCGTGTTAAGCCAAAGATCTGGCACACCGCAAAAGATTTGGCAAGCGCTAGAGGGTCGTTTAAATCAATTTGAAGTGTTTAATGTAATCATGAAAGCGGCCTCGGGAAGGTCTTCATGGAATGGCCAAAAGGTGAATCTATGGAAACATACGCAAGATGTTTTTGAAGGACTGGATTTGGATGGTCTAAGAAGAACTGTCAATTTTGGGCCTGGTTTATCATTGGAGGCGATTGTCCGATTGGCAGCGGTATTTCATGATAGTGGAAAGTTTTTTGAAGTGGCGGACCAAGAGAGTATTCGGAGAGCTGTAGTACAGATAGATGAAGATACTCACAAAACAAGAGATGAACAAACTTGGAATAATTTCATGCTTTTAGTTGAGAGTATAAGGAAAAAAACCAATCCAAGCGCCCATGAAGAGATTTCCAAGGTGTTGTTAACGCTTTACGCTCCCTTATTAGGGTATAGTGAGCCTGTAGAAAGTGCTTTGGCTTTACAGGTATTGGAGAATGATAAAATTGGCATGATGTCTTCTTCCCAAAGTTATGGGCAATGGAGAGATTTAGCCGTTGATGAGATTGATCAAATGATGCCGCTTGATGCTCGATTGGTAGATCATTTTGCCAGCATGGGCCCTAGAAACTTACAATTAGCGGTTCTTGAGATGTCAAAAACACTTTATGAAGCTGATACACAAATTTCAGAAGAGATAAGTAAACAGGTTTTGGAAGGCAACGGAAGGCGTTGGAAAATTAAGACTGGAGCGATGCCTAAATGGGATGAGTATTATGAGCATGTAAGACATCAAGCCATAACTGAGAGGGCATTAATGGAATTTTTACGTGGGGTTAACAGTTCAGGCTCAGT
The DNA here is from genome assembly GCA_964555945.1 of uncultured Planctomycetales bacterium. GTDB lineage: Bacteria > Omnitrophota > Gorgyraeia > Zapsychrales > Fredricksoniimonadaceae > JABDGZ01. The sequence goes on along the minus strand of CAZKUL010000104.1, from coordinate 6,145 downwards.
ATTAACTGAGAAGGATTTGCAACGAAAGGTATCAATGGTGGCCATTGATTTTGACGGAACGATATCAAGAGGTGGTGAAAACATCGAAGAGAGCATTTTGAATTCTTTAAGAAATATGCTCAATGCGGGTATAAAGGTCGTCATTTTGTCAGGTTCTGATGCGGAACGGATCAAAAGAAAAATTAATTATGATCAATTGAATGTTACACAAAGGAACAATTTAACGATTTATGATAAATACGGCACTGAAGAGCCTATGCCTCAGGAGGAAAAACTGGCCTTGGTTGAAAGAATCCAACCAATCGTGGGGTCAGGTATTATTAAAATCAAAGACGCTAATGAGCTAAAGATGGACATTAGTAATTTGACAAAAGACATGATTAAAAGGATTGCTGAAGAGATAGGTGGGGAATATCGTGTTTTTGTGACAAGGATGGATAAAAGATTGCACATTTCCAGTCAAGATAAAGCTGACGTGTTACAAAGAGAAGTCACTAACAATAATATTGATCCTAAAGAACTTCTAATCATGGCTGATGATATGGACAACTTTGGAAGCGATCAACGTATGGCAAATCTTTATAAAACTGAAGCTTTAGTGATTAATCTCGGACAGCCCAGGCAAGCAAATATGACCACTTTCTTTTTGCCTTTAAATAATACGTTCACAAAAGGTGGTGAAGCAGTGATGAAGGCAATTGTAAAGAAGGCGGTAGGAGGTGATTTTTATATAGATTTACAAAGTTTAATGGGGCAAAGTATTCCTGTAAGTAATAGAAGGAATAGAACTATAGTAGCCAATGACAATACGGGTGAGCAGTTAAAAAGTGCTGCAATGATTGCTCCGCATAGAAGAGGTGGTATTGATTTGAACTCAGATAAGGCATTAACCATTCAAAATAATGGTCAGAGTATCAAATTTCACCTTAATCCAGCGTTGCTCAAAGCCTTGGCCAATGCTCCTGGCTTTACGCCGGTGATCATTAATATTCAGCCTATGAGAAATATTCTCATCTTTATGGGCTTAACAGCTGCTGCGAACGACGATTATCCAAAAGTTGCCAATGATAATCAGCCAGAGTTAGCGTATCATCAGCAGGAGATATGACCATTTAGTAAAATATATCGTAAGAAATGGCCTGTTAGTATTTGTGGAGTATTTAGAAATTGACTTTGTCAAAAGATAATGGTAAATTTTAGACATGAAATCAAATATTAAGTTTCAGAAAATAGAAACTATCCGTAAAAAATACCACAAGCAATGGTTATTGATTGCCATTGGCAAAATGGATGACGCGACCACAACCCCCTTGACAGGTCGCCTTCTTGCGCATAGCCCCCGTCATGAAGATATATATCTTCAAGAAAGAAAGTATAAAGGCGGTCATTTATTGACCCTTTATTCTGAAGTCGGGATCCCTAAAGGCTATGCCACAGCGTTTTAAAAACACTAAACAACTTGTTCATCTTCCTCAAGGGATTATATCTGTTTATGCCCAGATTACTGGACCTGATTCTATTCGGTCCATGGAAATGGTATTGGACACAGGGGCCAGCCTGACCATGGTCCCTCCTGAAAAAATCATGGCCATAGGGTATAAGATACCGGTGTCTCAAGATAAAATTGTTAAGATATTTACAGCAAGCGGAGTGGAGTATGTTCCCGTAGTAATGATTGATTCATTAAGTGCTTTGGGTATAACAGTAAGACGAATTGAGGTGTTATGCCATCGTCTTTCTCCAGATAGTCCGGTGGAGGGTTTATTAGGCCTTAATTTTTTGTCTCATTTGCCTGCTTTTGCAGTATTTTTTAAATCTATTCGTAAATCCCTTAAAAACTAGAGATTTTAAATATTACAGTGATTAATGCAGGGTATCAAACTCCTTGACATATTCCTTTCTTATATTAAAATCTGTGTATTAAAATTTTAATAGTATGTTATGTTGTGTCGTATTAAGAGGTTTAGGATGGGTTTAGAATTTTAAGCATTGGTTTCCAAATTAAGTGTAGGGGCCGAGCTTGTCTCGGCCCATTTCCTCGGGCGGACACAAGGTCCGCCCCTACGTAAAATAGACGTCATTAACAATTTCAAAATAGCGGTTAAATGTGATTTTATGGACATTTTTCAAATCTTAACGGAATCGGCACAGCGGTTTGGTCAAAAGCCGGCTATTATATTTAAAAATAATAATGTGACTTTTGGGGATTTGAGGGCTAAGGTCTTGGCTTTGGCTCGGGGATTGCAGGGTTTAGGGGTTGCGCGAGGTAAAAAGATTGGGCTTTATTTGCCTAATTGTCCTGAATATATATATAGTTATTTGTCTTCGTTTCTTCTTGGTGCGGTGGTTATTCCTTTGGATTATATGCTCAAAAGTGATGAGCTTATCTCTTGCTTGTCTCATGGGGAAGCTGACTTTGTGATTGCCTTGCCTAAACCGGAAATTGATTGGGGGGCTATTCAAAAAGACGTTCCTTCGTTGAAGAAGGTTATTGCTTTGGGGGCGGAATTTGAGCGTCTCTTTAATGAAACCCCCTCCCTGACCCTCCCCACAAAGGGGGAGGGAATTAGTGATGATGACCCAGCGTTGATCATGTATACCTCGGGGACAACTGGCCAGCCTAAGGGTATTTTGTTGACCTATAAACATTTACAAGGCTCGCCGCAGGCTATGAAGTATTTTGTGGATTTGACTGATACCGACGTCAAGTTGTGTGCCATTCCTTTAAGTCATATCGGCGGGTTTATCTATATCCAAAATTGCATCATTTTTGGCATTACCCTGGTGCTTATGGACCGTTTTCATCCCTTGGAATTTTTGAAGAATATCCAGGAATATAAGGTCAGCTGTTTTCACATAGTCCCGCCGATGTATACGGCCATGTTGACGGTCAAGACCATTGACCAGTTTGATTTGTCCAGCTTGCGCTGGGTGGTGGTTTTTGGGGCGCCTAATTCGCCTGATATCCTGGAGCGTTTTCATAAGTATTGTCCCAATGCTAAATTACTCAACGGCTGGGGCATGACGGAGACTTGCCCGCCCAACACGGTCACACCTTTGGATAATCCAAAAATTGAAAGTGTGGGCAAACCGGCGCCTAACTGTGAGATTAATATCGTCGATGAAGAAGATAAGCCTTTGCCCACGGGATCTGTGGGGGAAATCGTCATTCGCGGTTGGGTGGTGATGCAGGAGTATTATAAAGACCCGCAGGGGACATTAGCTGCCAAGCGTAACGGTTGGTTTCATACGGGGGATTTGGGGCGATTTGACCAGGAGGGCTTTTTGTATATCGTTGGCCGCAAAAAGGAAATGATCAAGGTGGCAGGGCAAATTGTTTATGCGCCTGAGGTGGAAGCGGCCTTATGCAAGCATGAGGCTGTCCTGGAGGCGGCGGTCATTGGCGTTGCTGATGATATGCGGGGGGAGTCTGTCAAAGCTTTTGTTGTGTTAAAGGAAGGGTTTAATATCGAGCCTTTGGACATCAAATATTTTGCCAAAGAACACCTGGCTAATTTTAAAGTGCCGCAGACAGTCGAAATCCGTGCGGCATTACCTAAGAACCGGACGGGAAAGATTGATAAGGAATTATTAAAAAATCAGAATGTCATTCCCGCGAAAGCGGGAATCTAGGATTCTGGATCCCCGCTTTCGCGGGGATGACACAGGAGAGAAAGGGAACAAATTATGTCTACTGTTACAATCGATAGAATGACCCGTGATGTGCATTTAAGTGGGAAGGATTTGATGGGGATGGTGCAATTAAGGCCTAAGGATGTTGGCTCTTATGCGATTGTGCCTGGCCCTAAAGAACGTCTTGATAGCTTGGTCAAGAAAATGGAGAATCCGGTCAAGAATTTTTCCTTTATGGAATACAACATGTTCACCGGAAACATCAATGGCATCCGTGTCACAGCCATCAACGGTGGGCGTTTTGCGGCAGACACTGCTATCACGACGGAAATATTATGTAACGCTGAGGTCAAGGCGCTTATCCGTATCGGCAGTTGCGGGGCTTTGCGTAAAGACATGAAAATCGGTGATTTTATCCTGACCACAGGCTGTGTCCGCGGCGATGGAGTTTCTCCTTATTATGTGGATGATAAATATAATACACTGCCAGATGCGGCCATGACCCAGCAATTAGGCGCTATTGCCAAGAACCTGGCTTCCACTGCGGGCTTGACGGTGCATGAAGGTAAGGTCTGGTCAACGGATGCGATCTTGCGTGAAACCAAGGAAATCGTCAATGGTGTCATTGATAAAGGGGCTGTCGGTGTAGACATGGTCAGCGCGCCATTCTTGACTATTGCCCAGATTTATAAGATACCTGCCGTCTCCATTCTGGCCATTTCAGATAATTTGATCACCGGCCAGATGGGATTCATTAATCCGGATTATTACATGGCTGAGGGAATGCTTATTCAGATGGCGATGGAATTGGTAAAACAACTAGACGCTGCAAAATAAACCTAACGACGTCGAAGCAAGTGCTACTAAAGCCTTTTGGAATTGGTAAAGCAATTAGAAGGAAAATAAGAATAATTCCCTCCCCCTTGTGGGGAGGGTTAGGGAGGGGGATGATGGGTGAATCATTTATATTCACCCCCGCCTAACCTCCCCCATCAAGGGGGAGGAATAAAAGAGAATATTATGTTTGAGTCCCCGTTATTTTGGCCGGCTTATATTAAAGAGGATGTTTTGTATGTTCTTGATGAGACCTTGGTCCCATCGAAGCTCAAATACATCCCGGTCAAGAATGTTAAAGGTGCGGTCGTAGTCATCCGTGAGATGAAGACGCGTGCTTTTGGGCAGTTCTTGGTGGTGTTGAATACTTTCTTGTTAGAAATAGCAGCCCCCCTCCCTAACCCTCCCCACAGGGGGGAGGGAATAGGGCAAAAGACAGACCTTTTGTTACTTAAGCATCTGGAGGATGTTGCTCATCAATTGAATAATTCCCGTCCCACCTTTCCTTTTGCGGAAGTGACCGGCATTATCACGGGCGCGGCTAAAAAGGCCTCTGCCAGCGGAGGGGACGTCAAGGAGACGGTGATTAAAACAGTGCAGGGGTTTCTGGCAGGTATCAGGGCCCGGCGATTGCAAAGGGTGCAGGAGATTGCGGATGTGATCAAGGATGGAGAGGGTGTTTTGACCCATTGCAATGTCAGCGGTGAACTGGCCATGGCGGCCAGCATTGCTGCAGCGCAGGGGAAGCATGTCAAATTTTTTGCGACTGAAACCAGGCCCTATATGCAAGGGGCCAAACTTACGGTCTGGGAATTACAAAAAGCCGGTGCACAGGTGACACTTGTGGCTGATAATACCATCGGTACTTTGATGTCTGACGGCATGGTTAATAAGGTGATCATTGGTTCGGACCGCTCGGCGGCCAATGGGGACATTGCCAATAAGATCGGTTCCTACCAGATCGCTGTATTGGCGAAGGAATTTGGGATTCCTCTGATAGTATTGACGCAGCCTTCCCGGGGTGTGGCTACGGGTCAAGATATGCCGATCGAACTGAGGGACCCTGATGAGCTTTTGATTTTTAATGGCAAGAAAATATTTGGCCCCAAGGTCCAAGGTTTTTATCCTGGATTTGATGTGGTGCCGCATGAATTCATTACGAAAGCGATTGCGATCCATGCAGGATTATAAAGCAAAATCTATTACTTTGTTCCAGGGTGTTTTTACTGCTGACTCCTTGAAGAAAATCAAACTGGCTAAAGGTCATCATGCGTTTGTCTGTGAAGGCAGGCCCAGTTTAGAGGCTGGTCAAAAGACTTCAGATAGCCTTATAAAGAATGGCATTGTGCCAACTCTTATCAGTGACAATATGGCGGGGTTTTTATTCTTTAAAGGGCTCATCGCCCAAGTTAACCTTGCTTGCCAGTATGCGGATGAAACGGGTGCTTTATGCGATATAGGAGCTTTGATATTGGCTGTATTGGCCAAAGTGCATAAAATACCTGTTAAATTACTTGTGGCTGAACATAAAAAAAGATTTTTGGGTGATCCAAAGGCCATACTAAGTTTTGAAGGCAAATTAATGGCTCCCAAAGGCACGCAGGGGTATGTGCCGTTGGTGGAGTGGGTGCCGGCGAAGTATTTAAAGTAATTCTTTTATAAAATTTGTCATTCCCGC
>CAZKUL010000103.1:0-10180 GCA_964555945.1 uncultured Planctomycetales bacterium | reverse complement strand
CAGCCCTTTTGCCTGATGGATTATTTTCCCTCTGATTTTGTGACCATCATTGATGAGAGCCATGTGACCATCCCGCAATTGGGAGGGATGTATGAAGGCGATCGCAGCCGCAAGGAAATGCTCGTGGCCCATGGATTCCGATTGCCTTCCTGTCTTGATAATCGTCCTTTAAGGTTTGCTGAATTAGAGAAAATGTTAAAACAGCGCATCTATGTCTCCGCGACACCGGGGCCCTACGAAAAGAAAGACGCCGGCGGCCATGTGGTTGAGCAGATCATTCGTCCGACGGGTATTATTGATCCCCCCATTTTTGTACGCTCGACAGAGGGCCAGGTGGAGGACCTTATTAAGGAATGCCAAAAGCGCGCCTCTAAGAATGAACGGGTCCTGGTGACCACCTTGACCAAGCGCATGTCAGAAGATCTATGTACCTATTGTGAAGAGTCAGGCTTAAGGGTAAAATATCTGCATTCAGATATCGAGACCATTGACCGTACTAAAATCCTTCAGGATTTAAGGTCTAATAAGTTTGATTGTTTGATTGGGGTCAATCTTTTGCGTGAGGGGTTGGATTTGCCCGAAGTGACGCTTGTGGCCATCTTCGATGCAGATAAGCAGGGATTTTTGCGTTCGCAAACGTCCTTGATCCAAACCGCCGGCCGCGCTGCCCGCAACATCAATGGTATTGTCATTATGTACGCGGACAGTGTTTCACCGGCCATGAAATCAGCGATTGCCGAATGTGAACGCCGGCGCAAGATCCAAACCGAATTTAATACCAAACACGGCATTACGCCTACGACTATCGAAAAAGCCATTAATTTAGGGATAGAAGAATTCGCCGAAGCGGAAGCTGTAGTCATGGAGGCCAGCGGCCAATCCGAAGAAGAATTCGCCCACGCCACCTATTTAAGCGATCTCGAACACCAAATGGAGTCCGCCGCCAGGAACCTGGAATTTGAAAAAGCGGCGAGGATTAGAGACAAAATCAAGGAAATAAAACAATATCACTAATTTCCTTCATTTCCCTCCCCCTTGTGGGGAGGGTCAGGGAGGGGGAAGATCTATGTTACTTGCTATCGATATCGGTAACACCACCATCGGCTTTGCCCTCATCAACAAAACCGGACATATTGTCTCCGTAGCCATTATCGATACCGATGCCAAGGCCGCCAAGATAAAGGCCGTCCTCGCAAAGATTTTAAGGGCCCATGTGATTACAAGGGCCATTATCTGCTCAGTGGTCCCCAAAGCCTCAAAAGCATTGGAAGATATTCTAAAAAAGATTATTCCCGTCGATGTGATTGGTCGTGACATTCTGGTACCCATCAAAAACCGTTATAAAAACCCCAAACAAGTAGGGCAAGACCGTTTGGTTGGTGCTTATGGGGCCATGAGAATTTATGGACACCCGTTGATCGTGGTGGATCTGGGCACAGCCATTACTTTTGATGTGATTTCGCCTAAGGGTGAATATTTGGGAGGGGCCATAGTTTCTGGTATTCGTCTCTCGGCCGAATCTTTATTTTTGAAAACAGCCCTTTTGCCTCATATTGAAATCAAGGCACCCAAGAATATTATTGGCAGGACCACCCAGGAAAGTATCCTCAGCGGCCTTTTTTACGGCTATGGTTCCCTCTGCCGCGGTTTTATCGATTTAATCAGCCAACAACTAAAAGCCAAGCCCAAAGTCGTCATGACCGGAGGCCACACTCATCTGATGAAAAAATTCGTCTCCCCTAATATCCGCATTATCGATGAAGATCTGGTCTTCAAAGGGATTTATTTCCTATCTAATCTATAACTCTCTATATTCCAAATAGATACAAGATTGACATAGCACGCTTATATGGTAGCCTATATATATCTGAAGAAAATTTTTAATACCCCCCTCTTTTTTTAAAGAGGGGGCAAGGGGAAGTTCAAAAGAATGACTTTTTCATCCATCCGCCGTTCTCCATATTCCCGATTTATTAGTTTTTATATCATGGTCAGCTTTGTTGCAACCATGGTCATTACACCCAAATCTGCCAACGCGCAAGGGATCCTTGGGCTTCCTGAACCTGGAAAAATGGTGAACTTAAGCGTTTCCTATGTGCCATTAATGCTTACTGGTTTGACCGTTCATCCTGAAAATCCGCTGCTCATGGATTTTATTGTCAGCACCGGCAATGATGTACGGGCAATTAATAATCGCCCGTACTTAAAAGCCGAATCAGACCGTTTGATTAAATATTTTTTAGCTTGTCTCACCATCCCAGAAAATGACCAATGGGTGAATCTTTCCCCTTATGAAAAACAACGTATTGTGCCCGAAGATTTGGGACAGACTGTTCTAGGCCAGGACATGCTGGCCCAGGATTATCTCTTGAAGCAATTAACAGCCTCATTGATTTATCCCGAGAAGAATTTAGGCAAGACATTTTGGGACAAGGTCTACGCCCAAGCCCAGGAAACCTACGGCACCACCCAAATCCCCCTCAACACCTTTAACAAAGTCTGGATATTACCCCAATACGCCAAAGTCTACACCCACAACAACACCGTCTTCGTCGTCAAAAGCCACTTAAATGTCATGTTGGATGAAGACTATCTGGCAATGTCAAAACACCAGCACCAAACCCAACGCCAACCAGGGGACATGTTCCCCCGCCAAGGCGGGGGTACGTGTCCCCAAGCAGGCTGCCAACCCAATGAACCTTTGAATCTGAAAGTCCGCCAATCTTCAATTGGCGAGATCTCGCCCGAAGGGCGGACACCCCAGGGAAATAACCAAAACGCTTCACCAGGAAGTCCAAATATCCTAGCTTCCAATATCATCCGCCAAATCATCCTCCCTGCCATCGAACACGAAGTCAACACCGGCAAAAACTTCGCCCAAATGCGCCAAATCTACAACTCCATGATCCTGGCCGTCTGGTTCAAAAACAATCTAAAACAAGCCCTCCTCAATCAAGTCTATTCCGACAAATCCAAAGTTAACGGCGTAAATGTCGATGACCCGACAATCAAGGAAAAAATTTACAAACAATATTTAGAAGCCTACAAAAAAGGCGTGTTTAACTATATTAAAGAAGAACCGTCTGACACGTCATTGCGAGGAGTCCCGACGTTACGTCGGGGCGACGAAGCAATCTCTGAAGGAACAACCATCCCCCGCAAATATTTCTCCGGCGGTTTAGAGCCATTTAGCAGGGCCATGATTAGCGACGAATCTGGAACCCAAGCTGAGGCAGATTTAACACAAAGATCCGGAGATGTTTTTATATTGCATGGTTCTGAATTAGGCATTTCTGGATTTAATAATATTCAATCGAAAGCTAAATCAAGTGCGGCGATGGTGACAAATTTAGGAAGTCTTTTAACTAGAAGTAATAGTTTGTACAGTCGTATGGAAGCGGCAAATGTGTTTGGTGACAGTCGTAAGTTAGATGAGACATTTGAAGAAGCAAGAATTCATTTGCAGGGTAATCCTCATAATAGCCCCTATCTATTTGCATTTAAATCTGCTGAAACTACGAAAGTCATACCAGCGTCTAGTTTATCCATTAGAGCCATAAAAACAAGAGTAAATCGTTATCTTCCGAAGGGCGCTCCGCGTTTATCAACTAAAGATGCTGAAACCTTAATAATGGATAAACCCTTTTCATTGGAGGATGTTTCTAAAAACAATACACGAGAAGGTAGATTAGCTAATGAAGCGCGTTCCCAGCAAGTGGCCCTTATATGGGAGGCGGCTGTAAAAGCAGGTCTAATGGGTACTCAATACTTTGTATCTAATATCAAGAAATTTTCAGCAAATTCTCCGTTACCCTACATGGAGTATCTTCGTAGTTTAACTCAAGAGTTTAACGGTCACGTTGTATTTTTCTTAAGTGTTGAGGAGTCCGATCAAGTGCTTTTAGGGGATATGGCCGGTGAAGGGACGGCCATAGCTGCAGTTCGGAAAGTATTAGGAGATGATTTTTTTAAGACTGCCAACATAAATATTATCACTGACGGAGGTAAAAAAGAGCGTGGTGGAAGCTCTACTGGATTAAATAGTTATGCAGGGTTGTTTCCATCACCACACGGGATTAATTATTATCGTCGAGCAATGCAACTTTTAGCTAAAGTACGCATGCAACATTCTAAATTTGGTGAAGGCAAGGTGTATTGGACAGCTTCTGATGGTGATTATCAGGTTGGCGACATAAAATATGGTCAAAATTTTGAAGCTGAGTTGCAAAATGATAGTTCATGGTCATTGGCTGTTCATGGAGTAGCTGAGAAAATTGTTGAGGATGATGAAAAAGGAGAATTATTTAAGGAAATTGAGTTAGCAGAAGATATTGGTAAAATTTCAGAAGATTCAACTGAATTTCCTGCCATAGCGAAAGCGTTAAGAAATATTAGAGCGAAAAAGTTAACAGAGTTAGGAGAGAATTTTTCAGATCCAGAGACTGGTCAATTAGTAGCTTTTGTTGAAAAGCCTTCTGCAGTAAAAATTTTACAAATGCTTAAAGAACACAATACGAATAGTATTATTCCAAATGCCTTTTTAGTTGTTTATAATCTGGAAGCATTTATGACACAACAAAATGAACTTGAAAGGGTGGATTCGAGAACAGGTAAAGCCCTGCGTGAGTTTGGAGGCTCCTATTTTGATTTTGTTGTTGGAAGTCAATTTGAAACTAGTGATGCATTTAATAAATTGAGCCAAGAAGAGCAGGATCAAATACGTATGCTTCACAGAATCCTCCCTGCTTCTAGGATGATTGCAGCAAATCAAGGCGGAATTGGTGCGTTTACTGATAGGGGTAAAACAGAATTTCTTGTGCATGCTTATTATGAAGAAGTTCAGGCAAGCAAAAGAAAAGGTGAATCAGGATTGATTCAACGTGGGAAGGTAAATATAGGTAAGAATGTAAAATTAACATTAGCTCCTGGAGCTACTGCAATTTTGGAAAATGTAAGTATTGAAACCGAGGGTGATCAAGAAATTGAAATTGTGTTGTCAAATGGCACTTTTCTTCAAAATACGATATTACGTTTAAACGGCAACACACATTTTGGAGAACGGATGGTGATGCTCAATTCCAGAATCCAGGGAAACATCGAACTTCAGCCTGATAATCATGATATTGTTGTTGAAGGGATGATTTTTAGCCCATATACAGTACAGGATTTAACCAAGGATGGCAGTTGGGATAAACCACAGTCATTAGAACTGTACTCTGGAGAAATGGTTATTTCAGTTCTAAAGCTAGATGGAACTCGCTATATCAATAGGCTAATAACTTTGGCCAACTATAAAGGAGAAGGTTTATCAGCTGTTTTTAAGCGTGGTAAACAGGATTGGGAAGAAGCTAAAAGATTACACCCACGTCTTGGTCTAAATTTAGAATCAGTAACACCAGAAACCACTCAATGGATCGCCCATAAGAATTGGCAAGGCCAAGGGAATCAATTAGTTGACATCGCTCATGCTAAACCTTGGATTAATTATGATGCCATGCTTCGATCTATAAGAGCAATCTTAACAGAAGTTAAAGAAAGCGGATCTAATGCGGCAATGACGGGGCATGAAGTCGACAGGATTTTTGCTTGGCCACTTACATTGGCTTCTATAGAGCATGGAGTTTCTGGTACTAATTTTAGAACAGGGTTTACAGAACTTCTCAATGAGGAGGGGGTGACTAGACCGTACAACTCGAATCCAAACAACGGAATTGCCAGATTAATTGTACCACAGGCCAATGTGGAAGAGGTTCAAGCAGGGTTTCAAGCTTTAGAACTTCTCTTCAATCAAAATGCATGGACGCAGGGTTATACAGTTGCGATGAATTCCATTCCTCATGCCAGTGATAATCAACCTAATTTTGAGATAGTTTTTAACAAAAAATCAGTTGGAGAGGGGTATTTTGAAGAAGGTTCTGCTGATTTTCAGGAAGTGCGTCGAAAGGCCATAGAAGCCTTGAAAGTAGCAGAATTAAACGAAACATCTCCAGCGAGAATAAATGCATTTAAGCTTATGAAAGAATTTTTAACAGAAGGTCTGCCAGAACAGCGTGCTAAGGCTGAAAATGCTTCACGTAAGGCAGCAGCAAATGTATTTGAATCATCTCTTAAGAGGGCATTTGCATTTGGGGCATTGGCAGATTTTTTAAGGGATGGTTTTCCAGAACAGCGTGTGGCAGCGATAGATGACATTAATGGGATGAGGGAGAATAAAATCTTTCCAGAGTGGGCAAAGCCATTTGTAGCTTTAAGGGATTTTCTAGATTCATTTCCAAGCCCAGCGATGTTGGGTGCGCCCAGCACCAATCGCTCTTCAGCTCAGGTGATGTTTGCCATTAATAATGAAATGGGGCATTGGACATCAATCAATGTATTTTATAATGGCCGACAAATCCAGGACTGGTCTATCGAATTGGCGTGGATTCTAGCGAACCATTCTCAAAAGCAAAATTTTACCTATAGTGCCGAAGCTTATGGAAAAGTATTAATGATTAATATTTGGGACGAGGCAATGAGATCTAGTAAAGTTGACACCCAAAGAGATAGTGCAACATTAGTTCCCGGTGGTATCGACCTTAATTCCCGTCATTTGAACATGGAAAGTTCCGGCGAAAAAGTAAATATCACTTTTGACCCGGCGATGATAGCACAGTTCAAACGCGGGGATTTTTCGGGGGTGAGGATCCAGATCCTGGATGTTGTCCCGATCAGTTTGATGCCCCTGTTGGGTTTGAAGGAAGATGAGGAGCCGGGGCAGCTGGCTAGGGTTTGAATTGATTAAGATTTGATTTAACCTTGCGAGGATGATTTTGACGTGTTATATTTGAGCAGGAGTGAAATATGCTTAAAAAATTGAATGGCCATCATAATTTCCATATATTGATTGTTTTAGACAAACGGCGTAAGGCTTTTATCGCTCATTGCCTGGATATGGACATCGTGGCCCAGGGTAAAACCAGAGTTGATGCTATTGAAGAATTAAAAGCTCTGGTGGAAACTCAACTGGAGTATTGTCTTGAAAACGATATGCTCGAGACAGTTTTCCGTCCCGCGCCTAAAAAATATTGGGACAAGTTTTATGCCAACCAGCAAAGGGACATGATTTCCCAATTATCAAGCCATAAAATCCCCATCCACAAACTTATTTCCAACCTAGAAATGTCTTATGCTTAAGGATAAATCCCTTAAGTACCGTGATCTTCTCAAGCTTTTAATCCGGCATGGTGTTTACGAAGTTAAACATCGCGGTAAGGGTTCTCACCGATTGTTCGTTTGCGATGATGTCCAGGGCCGTAAGATTTCCTATCCAGTCGCATGCCATAACGAAAATTATCAGATCAATTCTTATATTGTCCGCCGGATAAGAGAAACATTCAATATTTCTTTTGAAATGTTCTATTAGACATGTCATCGGATGGAAAGTTCCGGAGAAAAATTGAATATTACATTTGATCCAGCGATGATTGCAAGTTTCAAGCGTGGGGATTTTTCAGGGGTGAAGATCCAGATTCTGGATGTTGTGCCGATTAGCTTGATGCCTCTGTTGGGTTTGAAGGAAGATGAAGAGTCAGGGCAGTCGGCCAGGGTTTGATTTTACTCGTATTAATGTTTGCCTTGTGTTTTGCTTGGCCTGCTTCCATATATGCCTATTAATGCAAAACTGACTGCGATGAAGGTGAAAGCTCCCATAACCATTTCAGTTGTGATTTTCATGGTTTTTTCCTTTCTGAGGCTAACAGTAGTGTAGCAGCTGTGAATAATATCGCAAACAAAAATAATCCAAAAATGTATGTACCCGGTGTCAAAACTCCAAAAACAGCTTGATTGACGATTACAGTCCCTCCGATTATATTTCCAAAATTAAAAAGTGCTTTGCTTAATTCAACTTTTTGGTCGCGATTGAAGTGAAAAGCGAACATACGAATTCCTTATAATATTATGGGGGAAGTTGATGAGTAAATTTTTAACGGAAGCAAGGGGATTGCTTCCTCGAGCACGATTATAATACATATTGCGATAAAGGTTGTCAATAAAGTATTCAATTAGCACTCCACCAAATCCACTGCCAGAAATTCCTTGACAAATATTTTATCTCCCGCTATATTAGCACTCTAAATTGAGTAGTGCTAAATCCCCGTATTTGAATTCCCGATTAAGACATTCAGGAATGACATTTAGCAAATACAACAACTTAATTATTAACCGTTTTACCAAGGAGGCAATGTTATGGCTATTCAACCGTTAGCTGACCGCATTGTGGTCAAGGTGCTGGAAGCTAAAGAAGTCACCAAGGGCGGCATTTTACTGCCGGAAACTGCTAAAGAAAAACCCAAAGAAGGCAAGGTCATCGCCGTAGGTAAGGGCAAAACATCTGACAGCGGACAACTGGTACCTTTGGAAGTTAAGGTCGGAGACCGTGTTTTATATGGCTATGGTGCCCAGGAAATCACCACGACCGATGGGGAAGAGCTTTTGATCATGAGGGAAGAAGACGTTTTGGCTATTGTGAAATAAGACTAAAATCTAGGAGGAAGTAAAATGGGAGCAAAACAATTGATTTTTGAAGATGAAGCACGCCGTAAGATTCTGCGTGGGGTGGAACAATTATCCCGCGCGGTAAAGATCACCTTAGGCCCCCGAGGCCGTAATGTGGTTTTAGACAAGAAATTTGGCAGCCCCACCGTTACTAAGGACGGTGTCTCTGTTGCTAAAGAAATCGAATTGGAAGACCCGTATGAAAACATGGGCGCCCAAATGGTCAAGGAAGTCGCTGAAAAGACCTCTGATATCGCCGGGGACGGGACAACCACCGCGACTGTTTTGGCCGAGTCCATTTACCGTGAAGGCCTGAAAAACGTGACCGCAGGGGCCAATCCCATGGCGTTAAAGCGTGGGATTGAGCTGGCGGTTGAGCGTGTCGTGGCCAAGGTAGAAAAGCTTGCCAAGAAGGTAGATTTGAAGAATTCCAAAGAGGTTGAGCAGGTGGCGACCGTTGCTGCCAACAATGATAATGTCATCGGTAAGAAGATTGCTGAGGCTTTCGAGGCCGTCGGCAAGGATGGTGTTATCACCGTTGAAGAAAGCAAGACCATCTTTACGGAGCTCAAAATCGTTGAAGGCATGCAGTTCGATCAAGGCTATCTTTCCCCGTATTTCTCAACGGACATGGAAAAGATGGTCTGCGAACTTGAAGAACCTTATATTCTTCTTTATGAAAAGAAGATCTCCAGCATCAAGGACATTCTCCCGGTGTTGGAAAAAGTAGCTAAGGCCGGACGCCCATTATTGATCCTCTGCGAAGAGGTCGAAGGCGAAGCCTTGGCAACCCTGGTTGTCAACAAGATGCGCGGCACCTTGCATTGCGCGGCGGTCAAGGCCCCTGGTTATGGTGATCGTCGTAAAGAAATGTTAAAGGATATCGCTGTTTTGACCGGTGGTAAGGCTATTACCGAAGATTTAGGCCTGAAACTTGAAAATGTGGACATCCCTGATTTAGGGCGTGCCAAGAAGGTCAAGATTGATAAAGACAATACCACCATCGTCCAAGGTGGCGGCAAGCAAGCGGATATCAAGGCCCGTTTGGCCCAGATCAAGAACCAGATTGATTCGACCGATTCTTCTTATGATAAAGAGAAATTGCAAGAACGCTTGGCCAAGATTGCTGGTGGTGTGGCCATCATCAATGTAGGCGCTGCAACCGAATCTGAAATGAAAGAAAAGAAGGCCCGCGTTGAAGATGCCTTGCACGCGACCCGCGCAGCCGTGGAAGAAGGTATTGTTCCCGGCGGTGGTGTGGCTTTGTTACGCTGCATCAAGGACTTGGAAGGTATTGACCTTAAGGGTGATGAGAAGACCGGTGCCGAGATCGTGCTTCGTTCTTTGGAATCGCCTTTGCGTCAATTAGCTTTCAATGCCGGTCTGGAAGGCTCTGTCATTATCGAGCATTTGAAAAATGAAAAAGACGCGAGCTATGGTTATGATTTTAATAGCGATGAGTATGTCGATATGATCAAAGCAGGGATCATTGATCCTGCCAAGGTGACCCGCACCGCGTTGCAGAACGCGGCGTCCATCGCGGCCCTTCTGTTGACTACCGAATGTCTGGTAACAGATGTTCCTGAAAAGGAAAAACCAGCCATGCCTCCAATGCCTGGTGGCGGCGGTATGGGTGGGATGTATT
>CAZKUL010000102.1:0-10426 GCA_964555945.1 uncultured Planctomycetales bacterium | reverse complement strand
CATCGCCGGTTTTATCTTTCCAATACTTGGCAAAAGCCTTGTTGTAATCAGCGTATAACTCGCGAGTTGGATCATATGAAACATTAAGTAGGGTGATTTGTTTAGCCCAGGCACCTCCTGCTAAACTCAACATCAACACAAATACTATTACGCTGTTAATCAAATTTTTAGTTTTCATTTTTTATTCTCCATATTGTAAACAGTTATTAATTAGAAACTTAACTGGGCAAGACCGGTAAACAGATTCTCAGTTTTACGATCATCGGTACTTACTCCATTGGGAGCCCCACGCCTAAACTTAGTCTGTTCAAAATCAACAGCTAATTTGACGTTCCGATTTAAATACCAGTTGATTCCAGTTCCCCATGTATTCTCTTTTGAAATGGATGTGTTTAAATTAGCAAATCCATCATCAAAAATTGTATGATCCAATTTTAATTCTCCATACCGGCTGACCAACTCAAAAGCTCCCCAATGCCCGCTCGATGGATCAAAGTCATGACGAGGAGTTACTCCATTATAAGAAGCATCTTCGCCGGTTAAAACATAGCTGCCTGTTACTTCCCAGGCCCTATTAGTGGGCTTATCACGATGAATAATGCCGCTACTTGTGTATTCTAACTCTTCCTGGGAATCGACCTTTTCAGCTAAAATCCCCAACGATTTATAGTAATAATATGCTTGAGGTGATGTGCGTATCTGTGGACCGGCAGCTGTTACAGTACTGTTATAAGTGAAGATGGGTGCTTGTCCGGGCGTTATATAACTCGGGATATCACTGCCTTTCACTTTTCCGTAACTGACCGCATAACCGACCCCCAAACCTTTTAACGGTTCAATATTTGTATTTTTAAACGGTTTTATAAAAATACGGCCTGTCCCAGCTTTTTCATTTGTATTACCCGTGCCTGAGGCAAACCCGCCATAACCGTTCTCTTTGTCAGCTGCCCCGTCGAAGATACCTCCTGCGTAGCTGACTATATCGTCAAACAAACTTCCACTTAATTGCACGCCCACATCACGCGATGGTGAAAGATTACTGGTTAGTCCCAATTCCGTAAAGGCCGTATAGCGAGTATCCTGTAGATTCTCAAGATCAAAAGGCGTTTTAAATTTACCTGCCTTGATAGTGGCCCAAGGAAAGTATTTCCAATCAAGCCAAGCATCTTGAAGAGCCACGCCATAGGCACTTGGGGCGGTTGCTGTGATCGAACTATATGTATTAGAATATCCAAATTCGGGTTGAATAAAATAATCAAAATCACGGGCGACCGTACCTTGAATAATAAGTCTTACCCGTCGGGGAATAATACTGCTAGCATACCCTAAATCCCCCTTCTTATTATCTGCGAATTCACGGGCAACGACCTGTGTATACCCGCCAAGTTTAAGGCTATAATTCCCATCCGGTGACTTTATAGAGAAGCCGTCCTTGCTATTTGCTGTAATAACCGGTGTTGTGCTGGCCTTGGCATCTTCCTTATTATTCTCTATTTGTCGTTTGAGAATTGCGACTTGTTGTTCTAAGTCATCCAATCTTTGTTCCAAAGAACTGGTATCAGCAAAAACTACTCCTGAAAGCGGTAAAACTATTATCAGACTAAATACTGTTAATACTCGACTGAAAGACCTCATAAACCGTTCTCCTTCTTTGCGAAGACATCCGGTTGTCCGGTCAGTCACTCGAATCATTTTTTGTCAAATAATGGGCTTACAGTTGTCTGTTACCCGTTTTTCTCTTGGGGTTGATCAAATCTCCTCTTATTAGTGGATTCAATTTGAATGACTTCCGAGTTCTGGATAATGACTAAAACCGTGCCGTATTTTATGGCACGGACAGCTTGCAAGATTTCTTTGTCTTTAGTAGTGATTATTAAATTATTCTGTGAATTCATGTATAAGCCTATTTAGTCTATGTTTTTAGTAGTCTTGTAGTGTAAAAAAATTTAGATCTGATAATTAGGAATTAACTCTGACCCTAAATTTTTTATTCTCATCCCTACATCCGCCAAGCTTGTTTTGTCTAAAATGTTTGCCATTGCTTCTCTGACATCCTTCATAACTAACCGAATGCCGCAATGATGCTCGTCTTTGCATTCCTTACACGGCTTATATGCCGTCTGACTCACACAAGATACCGGGGCTAAAGGCCCGTCAAGAATCCGTATTACTTGACCAATTTTAACCTCAGATGGATTTCTAGCTAACTGATAGCCGCCACCTTTTCCTTTTTTACTTTGTAAAATTCCATTATTTTTAAGATCAAGTAAAATTAGCTCTAAGAATTTCTTTGGAATCTTTTCCTCATGGGCCAAATCAGCTATTAAAACAGGCCCCTTATTGTATTTTTCACTTAAATGCATTAGGGCATGTAGCCCGTATTTTGTTTTATTTGATATCATAGACTACTCTCCCTATGGGAATAATAGATAATAATATGTAAAACAACTTTTGTCAAGAAAAACTTTTGCACTTAGTGTTCTAACCAAAATTTAGTGGGCATAGTTACCTAAAACTCAACACTACTTAAAATTTAACCAGTGGGACTTGACGCTCTTCGGCCAGCTCCATTTGAAAGAAAGCAGCTTTTTCAAAACCAGTTTTTACGGCCACAATCGAATCCGGAAATGATTGGATGCTCACATTCAAACGGTTAACGTCTTCATTATACTGCTGACGGGCTAGGCTTATTTTGTTCTCAGTTGCTGTCAATTCTTCCTGTAAACGCAATACATTCTGATCAGCTTTTAAATTAGGATAATTCTCAGCGACGGCCAAAAGGCCGCGTAAACTCGATGTAAGCGTGTTTTCCGACTGAATTTTGTCTTGAACATTAGCGGCATTGACTGCGATTTGGCGGGCCTGAATCACCCGCTGTAAAGTATCCTTTTCATAGGCCATGTAGCCCTTAACCGCTTCTACCAAATTCGGAATTAAATCATGCCTGCGTTTGAGCTGTACATCGATCTGGAACAAACCTTTCTTGACGGTCTCTCTTGACTGGACCAGGCCATTATAAATACCCATGACCCATATTAAAAAAATAACCACCGGTGCCAATAGAATCCATAGAATTTCCATATGCCCCCCTGTCTAATGTGCAGGAACTATACAAAGTCCTGCGTTGTTTATACACTTTTATTCTGCAAACCTTATTTGTATCGTCGCACGTTCAAAATCACTGGCCGTTATCAATGCTCTCAAATTTATTTTTCCTAGCCTTGTAATGAGCCTGTTGGGGACCACTTTAAGACGTTTGTTAAAAGTAGTAGCAATCTCATTGTAGTAGACCCTTGTTAATGCAATCCTTTGTTCTGTATCCGTTATCCGTTCTTGAAGATCTAAAAAAACAGCGTCGGATTTCAAATGTGGATATCTCTCAGCAATCGCCCGCGTGGCCGATAGACATGCCGTCACACTTTCTTGCTTCCCTTCAAGATTCTTTATTGCAAGTTGACCACGTAAAAGCGTCACCTCCGTCTGGACTTCTTTTTCAAAGTCCCTTAGTGCTGTAACCACCCTGACCAAATTATCAACCAGATCATGGCGCCGTTTTAAATGTACTTCAACATTGGCAAGCCCCTGCTCGACACTTTGCCCCAATGAAATTAAATTGTTATACGTCAATATCCCCCAGCCTGTGATCCATAGCAACAGAAAGACAAGATCAGCCCAATTAAGGCCGCCGATGCCGGCAAAGAAAACCAGTCCCCATATGCTCAACCACCAAAAGCGGGAATTATATTTTCCTTTATGGTATTCCTTCGAACTCGTCGATATAAGAAACAATGACGAATCATCCGGACTAATGACCTCCGCGGCGGCAATGTCCTCCCTGGGCCTGGCGTACCCTTCTACGTACACGGAACTATGTAAAGCAATTCCATCCTCATAAAATGTCCGTTCATGTGTTGAGCCATCAACTGCTTGCTTGGGCGCGTGTTTATAATACAAGGGGTTATTGGGTCTACAGCTCTTATAAAAAAACTGTTTCGTGACCAAATTCGCAAAGTACGGACGAATTTGAATCACGCCACAATCATCCTTTAAATAAAACAGGTTTCGATCCGAACCGCTGGCCACGGTATCGGACCCTTCCTTTTTGACCATACGTGTTTTCTGGCGGCCATCTTCCTCGTAAGTTTCCTTAACATACCTGATCCAATGCTCATCTACCCGCCATCTGTAATAGACGCATCGAGTTTGAGTTAACTTGCTGACGACAGGGGCTTCTGCCTCGGCTGTACCTTCTAATTTCACAAGGCCAACGCAAGCACCAATCGTTTTGGAAAGGGGCAAATTATCTAACAGCCAATGTTTTTTGCCCGCGCATACCGCACGACTTAGAAAAATTAACCCGATAATTTTTGTAAAAGTGGGAAAGGTCAAAATATTTTCAAGCATAATTAAATTGGCAATCCATTTAACATTACATACAAACAAATTTGTTTGTTAATATAATAGAGCAAAAAAGATCCAAAGTAAAGAATAAAATAATTTGTTTGTTATGGGAAGGTGTTTTATACTAACGACATGGAAAGCTTAGGAATGGTCATAAGAAAACGCCGCCTGGCGTTGGGGTTGAAAGTTTACGAGCTGGCCAAAGTGGTTGAAGTTGATCCGGTATACATAAGCCAGATTGAAATACATGACAAATTGCCCGCCCCTGCTCTATTCGAAAAGATAAGAAAAATATTGAAATTAGATGAGCAGGTTAAAAATCTCTACCTGCACAAAAAACTTCCCGATATATTCACCAATGCTGATCCTGATAATCTTTCCTTTGTTGCCTTAAAAAATATATGCCTACAAAAATCAAAACAGCTTCGAGAAAAAGGTTTAACCAAAGAATTACAGGAACTTGAAGACAGTTATAAAGATTTAATGACAAGTTTCTCGAAGTTTATAAAATTGATTAAATAACTACTCCCCTACCTTAAAAATCCTTTTGTTCTCTTTCAATATTACATCCCCAATTCGTATCCTCTTTCCTGTTTTAATTCATTCTTAACTTCTTGCTGTTGCTTTAATGCTGTATATTCCAGCGTCGTTCCCTTAGAAGCATCTACGCCCCAGGATTTTTTCATTTCATTTAATACTTCAAGACGCTCAGTTTTTTCAAGCTTTTCTGATACTCCTTCGCGCTCAAGACCGCGTTCACCGGCCACAACATATAGTTTTGTTTCTTCCCGGGCACGGCTGATTTGCACGTAGGTATTCTGTTGTGATGTCATTGATTCTTTCGAATAACCGAATACCTGCGCACGTTCTACCGTCGCTCCCTGCGCTTTGTACGTTGTTGAAGCCCACCCATAATCTAAATGATTATACTCTTGTAAATTAACTTCTCTTTTCTCTCCGTTATCCAGTGTCACATCAATGGTATTGTCTTTATGAATTTGCTCAACCATCCCGCGCTGTCCATTACGAACATCTAAATCGTAGTTATTGCGTGTAAATATTACTCTGTCGCCTTGAGCCACTTCTATTGTCCTCTGGCCGTTGTCAAATTCAATGCCCTTTTCTCCAACTACTCCCTGTTCCTTTAACTTAGCGCGGATTTCTTCATTGATTGTCTGTGCATCATAGGCCCTGTTTGTAATTACAATACCTTTTGAGTAGTCCTGGGCGTTCTTTGCAATGTAATCATCTACCAACGCACCTCGGGCCTGGGCCGCGTCTTGATAAACGTTTATTTTCTTATGCTGATCTAAAGTTTCCAGTACCTCGCTTGTATGCCCCTGGGCCGCGGACTTGACGACTTCTTTCATCCAGCCGTCACGCTGGCGTTTGATATCTTCAACGACACTGGCATATTCCGGGGCTATTTCAATGACCTTCTGATCTATGGCATGAAGAATACCACCAGCTGATATAGGCTGTAACTGCCGCTCATCGCCAACTAATATCAATTTTGATTCTCTGGCGTATACCTTCTCAAGAACTTCTCCCATCTGTTTTGATCCTACCATCCCCGCTTCATCAATAATAACAACGGTTTTTTCATCAATGCCAGGGCGAGATAGCCATGAGGCAATAGTTCTAGATTCGATACCAGATTCATTTTTTAAATTCTGGGCCGCCACACCGGCCAGGGCGATACCCTGAACTTTATACCCTGCTTCTTCGTAAGATTCGCGCACTGCGGCAAGCATGGTAGATTTCCCAACCCCCGCGCGGCCTTGGATAATCGCAATGCCGCTTTCTGCGGTCGCTGTTTCTATCGCATTTTTCTGCTCTTGGCTAAAACTAAAATTACCATTCTCTCCTCTGATACCTCGCTCAATAGACTCACTTGAATCAACACCATATTTCGTTTTAATTACCATCCGCTCAACGCGATCCATGATCCCCTGCTCAATTTTAAGCATACTCGGTGTTGTAAGGACTCCTTCTTCAAGACCAATAACATAGCCTTTCTCTTGGGCTTTGTTTGCTAATTCTAACACTTCTTGACCACTTCTCTCACCCATCGCTGCCCTTCCTGTCTCACGCAATAATTCCTTGTATTCAAATGTTGATTCCTGATTGGTTAGTTTTGTCCCTGCTTCCGATAATATTGCATACTCGCCCTTTCTTCTATTTGTTACTTCAAGGGTTTGACGCTCAGCTCCAAGTCCAACACCAGCCTGGCGGGCCTCATGGTTCCATGTTTCTTCGCGCTCGATCAGGCTTGTATTTACTTTATCCGGTCTTGTTGCCAATACTATGCTCCTTGTTCCTTTATGCGTTGTAATTCCTCGCTCTTGGGCTATAGCATCAATTTCCTGATCACGTTTGGAAAAAACCTTCTCGGCCTCTTGTGAGACATTGCTTAATCGGAAAGTCCCGCCAGGACCATTTTCTATTTGATAGCCAAGCTTTTTCATCTCCCAGGCGAGTTCTACTTGATATAACGTCCCTGCCGCCATCCTATGATTATAAAATGTACGGCTGTCTATTGTCCCCACTGTCCCGTCATTCCTGACTGAAAAATTGGATACGACTACATGAGAATGTAGCTGGGGATCACCCGCGCGGCTGGTGTAATGGTTAAAACGCGCGGCAACAAGGCCGGTCGATTCATGGATATAGCCTCCTTTGCCCCTCCTTGTCACTGTATTGGCTTCCAGGTAGTCAAACGCACACTCAACAGCCTTCCGGTGCGCTTCTTCGATTTCATGCCTGTGAGAAGGATCTGCACCGGCCCAAACGATAGACACAGACTTAGGAGCCGAATAGGTTAAATCCCAGCCCATCTGCCTGTTTTCTTTACCAGCATTCTGTACTTGCTCACCTGCCACATAACCGGCTAACCCCAACTGAAACTCACTACGGTCAACCGCACCCGCTAACCCAAGCTCTTCTGCGCCACTGCCCATCCATTGACCTTGATGATCCACATCTTCCATGTAATAGTCAGCAGAATGTTCTTGGTAGTAGTTAGAAGCAAGCCTTGCGGCACCACCACCCGACCCGAGATTTCCTAAAGCTCTAAGGGACATCATTCGTCATGCCTCTTCAATTAATGGGCTGTCTTGAGGTATCTTCTTGCCCTGCCACTCAACACGCAACAATGGCCAACCAGAGACACGTATCACACCATTCAAATCTTTAAAATGGGCGATTTCTGATGGCAAATACATCTTCTTTACTCTTAAAACATTTTGCTTGCTCTCTGTTGTCTTCTGTCCTTCCCAAATATTGCCTGCAACACTTTTGGAAGTCTGTGTCTCTATAACTTCTTGCTCCCCTAAAATCTCTGATACCCATTTGCTGGTCATGGGATCTGTACACCTTAAAATAATCATTGTTGAAAACACATTCGCAATAGTTTGGGCTAGATTATCACCTACATTTTCCTTAAGCTGTCCTAAATCTTGTATTCCAGCCACAACGCATATGCCCTTTGACCTGCCTTGAGTAAAAGCATCTATCAGTTTCTTTAAATTTTCTAAAGTCCCTAATTCATCTAAAAAGAACCATATTCTTCTGTTTGGATCATCTGACAAAGAAAGAATTTCCCTAACAATAAGCTGAATGGCAATATCAGCAGTAGACTGGGCCATCGCAGAATATTTTGAAACACCACCTATAATCAAAAACTTAGACTTGCCATCAATCCACTTTTTTAATGACACCCCTTTGCGTGGCCAAGCCTCAGCATACCAACGAATATTTTTATCAATTACAGTATTTAAAGTTCCAAAAACATCATTCAAAGATTTACCATCTGCCTCAAGATCATTGACAACTAATCTGCCTGATGATGTGCTTGATAGCAATAACGCCAGCTCCTTTCTTGGCTTACACAAAATATCATAAAGATCCCCCCATCCCCACTCTGTGCCTTGTTCAAATAAATATATCAACACTGCCTCCAATATACGTCTGGCTGTGTCCCGAAAAAATGGCTGTAATTCTTTATTGTTCGCTGGAATAATAATCTCTGCTAATTCATGACAATCACGCTTTGAATGTATTTCTGCTGAAGGCAGCCATGCAATAGAACGTTTATCCCAATAAGCCAAAAGATCAACCTTGGGCTTCCCCACCCAAGCTTGAGTATATGTCCCCTTTTTGTCCCAAATGACGGCTTTATCACCAGGTCGCATATAGACCTTCTCAGTCATAGGATAAATTATCTGCGTCTTCCCTGTTCCTGATGTCCCGACAATAAAACAATGTTGGGTCTCCCGAGACCTTGGTATGGCTTTATCATTCCATATCGTTATGCCTTCCTCTTCTCCCTTAACTGTTTCCTTCTTGGTTAACACATCAAAAGCCTTGTCGCTTTTTCTTGGATCAACAAGCCTAGCACCCCTTTGGTAATCACCTTTGTTATGATAATATCCATCACCCAATATTGGATTATTGAAGAGATTAAGCACCAAAGTAATCCCTCCCCACAATGGTACGCATTCAGCCAAGAATAATCCTACCCACCACCAACTAATACCGGCAATATTGAAAAGCAAGGCGATGGCCCCAAAAGCAATTAGGATATTCCGCATAATATCGGTAAACTTTTCATCCCATCCCCTTATGACTTTAAATAGAGCAACTACCACAGAGACTATAAAAAATATTACCGTACTGGCTACTATTTGATTATACGTACCAATTAAATAGCACCAATGCCCAAAAAAATTCTTGGTTCCTTCCGATTGGTTTGAAGTCCAGGCATTAAAATTATCTTCTGTTAAAATACTATGCATAAGATAATAACTAAAGGCCCATGTCAATATCCCCTGAATCACAATTGCTATAAGCCATGTCACACATACCCCTTTAACACCCCCAGGATTTACTTGCTTGCTCATCTTTTATTCCTCTCTTTGGTCATATTTATCTAAAAGAAGCTGCGATAATTTTTGAACAGACTGGTCATCAGCTTTGAGCGTTCGGCCCAGGGCTTCAGCCAAAATTGGAATGAGCTTGCGGATGGCACGTAAGGTAACTGTTGCCTCATTATTGCCTTTTCTGCGTAAGGAGTCTTTTAAAATTTGGCGGGTATAGGCCGGTAGAGAAAGGCCAAAGGATGTGGCTTTGGTTTTGATTTCTACGGCTTCATCATCAGGAAGATTGATTACTATTCTGGCCATAAGATTCCTTTAGTACAAATAGAGATTAAAGGATATTAAGAAGAATCAAAACCAACCAAGGCACAACTAGGTGCATAATGTCTGCTGCATTAAAAATACAACTAATACATACTCCTACTTTTGACGGATTTTGTCAAATAAATTTTTGTTGAGTTGATTTGAAACTTGATAAATTTATACTATATAGAATGGTCGCGGGATTGGGATTCTTTGTTTATATGGTCAGTAAAGGTAGGGGCTCTTACTTTTCTTGATGCCGAGAAACTTACTCCTGCCCTATCCTTCTAATGGTGGGGCCTGGGGTGGCCCCCGCGTGGACAAGGTTAATACTTAAAGGCCAAAAGCCATTTGCCTGTTTCTTGATGGGACAATGTAATTAAAATAGATCCAGTCAAAAATTGCGGAATGTATAGTTATTTTGATATACATTTTATCCTCGTTTATAGTTCAATGCCCAGCTTTTCAGCTTCTCTTTTGATGTGATCAGTAAACACCGCTCCCCTGCTTTTTTTGATTCCAGCCAATTCCGAGGTTTCGCGGGTAAGGCTTAAACATTTAAAAATGGTGTCTTCATGATCAGTGAATTTTGAAACAAGGCTTCTAAAAAATGGTATGGACTTATCATCATTTAATTCACTGGCCAACTGTTGGACTATCCCCTCCCTTTTGATTCTTAGGAGAGTGCTGGAATTTCCAATAGCTTCAGTAGAGCCCTTTGAAAATTCTCTATCGTATCGTTTTAGGTTTTTAAAACCAGATGTTAAATCATCGTTGCTTTCAGCTTTACTTTCTTTAACGTTCTTAATGATGTTAATGGTGTTGTTTATAGTAGTATTGTTAGT
>CAZKUL010000101.1:0-10659 GCA_964555945.1 uncultured Planctomycetales bacterium | reverse complement strand
TTTTCTTATGCATGATAATCCCTCCGGTATTCGAGCGCTTCTTTAATATCTTTGTCCTGAGAAGATTTGTCTCCACCGATCAGTAAAATTATTAGCTCGTTCCCTTTGGCCTCCCGCCATATGAGGGAAATAAATTGGATTTAATAACACCCCTCAACCCCCTCTTTATCAAAAAGAGGGGAAAAAAACTTATACCCGCTCATAGACGAACTGGGGGATGGGATAGGTGCGTTTGTTGAGGATGGCCCCTAAGATTGAGGCTTTGTGTTCTTTGAGGACGGCCAACGCTCTTAAAGCAACGGCACGGCGGGTATGGTTTTCAGCAACGATAAAAATGGTCTTGTCGACAGAAGAAGTCAACAGACAGGCTTCCTTGCTTGTATTTAGATCGGTACCGTCAATCAAAATCAAATCATATTGGCTTTTCAGTTTCTCTATCATTCCACTCGTTTTAGGGGAATCCAGTAATATCAACGGATTAAAGGTCGACAGGCCCGCAGGCAATACGGACAATGTTGAATGGATGGTGTTAATGGCGATTTCAAGCTTTGCCTGCTCGGTCAAAATCTCTACCAGCCCCGGCCCTTCGGGAATATCAAAGAACTTATGCATGGTAGGATGGTGCAAATTAGCGTCAATGATCAAGACCTTCTTGGCCCCCCCGGCTATGTAGGCCCCCAAGTTGGCCGTGATGCAACTGGTGCCTTCATGGCTGCTGGCCGCTGTCATCAATACCGTCTTAAAGGATTTGACGCTCATCATTAACCGGATTTGATTGGCTAATTCGCTAAAAACCATATTATGGCGCTTGGGTGTTTTCTTAAAATCCCTGATGGGCTTTCTCCCGATCGAGCTGATGATTGGAATGGCACCGATCAAAGGTATGCCAAGGACACAATCAATGTCATGGGGAGACTTAATGGTTTGGTCCATGTATTCAAAGATAAACGCCAGGATAATCCCCATAAAAAAACTGGCAAACAAGGCAGCCAGGGCAATCAACTTGTTATTGACGCCCTTGCGGCTCGTAGGAATGGCCGCTTGTTCGATAATTTTGACATTTTCTGAACCAAGAGCTTCCTCATTGGTGATCGAGCGTCCCGATAGCAATCGCGACATATGCTTAATATTGTTTTGGAGCTGAATGTACATGGGATGCTTGTTGCCATATTTGTCCTGGAGCTGGGCCAATTGCTGTTCAAGGTCATAAATGACATAAGCGCGGCTGACCACATTGGCCAGGACTGCAGCCATCACCGGGTCATAATCTTTAACAGTGATCGTAAAGATATTGGTATCCCTGATAGGTTGGACTTTAATATGGCTACGCAGGGCATCAATGGCGCCCTGATATCTAAGCTCAGCGCGCTGGCTGCTCGATAAATCCTCTGTTTGGGGCTTGCGGATACTTCTCATCAATTGAATGATCTTGCTTTTTATCGGCGAGGCAAATGCACGTTCATAATCAAAAGTCCTGTTATACAGCTGCAGCGCGTCAACCACACGGCGTAACACCGGCTGAGAGATGACAATCTCACTCTGGGTGAGGCTCACCTCAGTGTCTTGCATGGTCATCACATCCCGATAATACGGATTGGCCAACTGCTTCTCTCCGGAAACGAGGATTTTAACGCTGGCTTCATACATGGGGACGCGCAAGGCAAGACCCAGGACAACAACCGTCATGACCACAACGATTGACGTCAGGACGATGAATTTTTGGCGGAAAATAACACGGACGTAATCACGGAAGGTCTGGTTATGCTCAGGAGCATCAGATGGATCATTCATAGGATGTTCATCTCTCTCTTCCTACTTAGCTCCTGAGGCTGATAGTACAGCTGGGACCGTGCGCATGAGGATTTCAAAATCAAGCGTCAGGGACCACTCATCAATGTATTTCAAATCCAGGCGGGCCCATTCATCAAAGTCAGTGATTTTATTGCGGCCGCTCACCTGCCAAAGGCAGGTAATGCCCGGACGGATGCTCAAACGGCGCTTATGCCAATCATCATATTGCTTGACTTCACTGGGCAAAGGCGGACGGGGACCGACCAGGGACATGTCTCCCATAAAGACGTTCCATAATTGGGGCAGCTCATCAAGGCTGAATTTACGCAGGAATTTACCGACCGGTGTTATGCGCGGGTCATTTTCCATTTTAAAAGCCGGGCCGCTCATTTCATTATGACTCAAAAGCTCCTTGAGCTTCGCTTCAGCATCCACGACCATGGTACGGAATTTATACAAATTAAAAGTGCGGCCGTTTAAACCAACACGCTGCTGCCTGAAATGGATCGGTCCTTTGGAGGTGCATTTTATGGCTAGAGCAAGGCCCAAATAAAACGGTGCTATCACAAGCAAACCAATCCCGGAAATCACCACATCGCAAAGGCGTTTAAAGACCAAGGCCCCCATGCTGTAAGGTGTCATCGAGAATGAGATCATGGGCGTCCCCATGAAATTAGTTTCCTTACCGGTGGTAAACTTAAGGTCAAACAAATCTACGGAGACGTAGGATGTCACGCCGACGAGTTCACACTGGATCAGGGATGATTCAATTTTAGCCAGGGAATTACGGGGTACGATATAGACCACATAGTCAACGACCCTGTCACGCAAAATGGCGGGGATCGACTCCAAACTTCCCATCACATAATGACCTTCCACTTCACGTCCTTGCTGTTTCGGATCTTCATCCACCAGGCCTACGATCTTGAGGCCCAAGTCACGTTGCTGCCCAAGATGCCTGATAAAATTCCGGGCCCTGTACCCCGTACCGACGATGAGTACGTTTCGGAAATTGAACCCTTTAGACCTTAAACGGCTGCAAACAAGAAATACCGCCAATTTTTCAAGGGTCAAGAACAGCACGCCCAAACCAAAAAAGACCATCATGAAGGTACGGCTGACATTTTGTATCCTGTATAAATAGACCGCCACGCTGAAAATTAAAAAACTGTAAATAGAACTTTGAAGGATCGTAAAAAGGATCTGAGGCAGGGTCTTCAAGCGAAACGAATCATACATGCCCAGCATGTATAAAGTGACCGTCCATGACACGGCAACCAGGGGCGCTGCCCACATGTAATAATCCACAGGAAACAATGGATTTAAATGGATATGGTTCAAGACGTATTGTTCCAGGAAATAAGCGCTAAAAAACGCCAGGACAAGGACAATACAGTCGCTGAGAATAAGCCCTCGACGGAAGATGTTAGAATATTGTTTCAGCATACGATTTCTCCATTCTAATACTTATAAGTTAAGCCTGCAAAGACGGTGTTCTGCGTGTTGGCACGGATAGAACTGTTGGAAATACTGTCCTGAAATGTATACATGAGCGTAACATCGATGTGATCAGTGACCGCATATTTAAAGGCTACATTCGTGCCGATGTATTTATCCGAAATCCTGCTTGTCACATACCTTCCCTGGCCTGTAAAAAAGGAAATGTCTCCGCTCAATCTGGAAGTAAATTCATGATAACCATTCAAGGTCGCGTACCAATCATTATTGATGTCCTGGGTATATTGGTCTGTTTCGTATTGCTTGTTATAGGTCAATGATAATCGCGTGTTCTGGCCAACATCATGGGTCAAGCCGGCAGCGTAACGGGGCTCAATCAGGCTTTGCCCGAATCCTTTGATAAAATCAGCTCCGGCCAACAGGTCAACATACCAGGTGGGGTCCAAATATTGACGCCAGCCGGCAGAGGGCGTGTGCGCGTCCGCGCTTTTACCAGGACTAAAAGTACGCCTTCTATAATCATAATTAAGCATGCCTTGAGACTGGGAACTAAAATCGTATTTTGTAGACAATTCAGGGTTATATAAGGCCGTGTCACTTAAACTTGGTATCGTATAGTTATAGTTAGTTTGCACATACTTAAAAGTACCTGACCACTGTTCTGTAATATCTGTTTGGGATTCCAAATCCAAGTTATTATAGTATGTCTCATAATTACCGTTAATACGCCCAAAAGCAATAGCCAGGGAGCCTGGATCCACGGAATGGGTAAATGTGTCCAGCGCTTTGATGTGTTCAAAGGGGTTCACATCTACCTTATAATTGGCATTCAGGTTCTCTGCTAAATTATCCAGGGAGCTATGGTTAGTATAAATATTTTCTGTTACACCAGTTTTTAAATCAAAGGTATCTGTGCTGCTTTCCTGAGTAATGCCAGCATCCAAAGACGTTCGGGTGATCATATCGCTGATCTTGTTCGAATTGACATAGGTAACGTTATCATCATACCCCGTGACAACTCCCCCATCCAATCCCCACCTAATATCGGCAAAAGCACTGCTATCCATCAAAAATACTCCCAAAACGATGATAATTGGCAAAAAAACGACTTTAATTTCTAAGTTAGTTTTTAACATAAGCATACACTATTACCCCCATTTTTACCAATTTCACCATTAAGAAAGGATGAATTTAACATTAATTCTTTTACCTAACTCGTTGAACAAAAACGAGAAAGAAATTTTAGCATATTTTAGAAAATATTCAAATTATAATATGTAGCTCCTCCCGCTCTAGGGCTTCATCTTAAATGAAGAAGGGACTCAAATCTATTGTACCAAGGTATAACCAGCGACAAAAGGTCAGTATTAGGAAGGAGTTGCGGTTCGAAACTGCGTTTCATAAAGCCTGCGGTATAAAGGACAGGAAAACAACAAATCATCATGCTTTCCTATACCCACCATTTTACCATGTTCCAGAACAATGATTTTGTCGGCTTTCATTATGGTAGAGAGGCGATGGGCAATGGCAATGACTGTGCGTCCCTGCATGAGCTTATCCAGGGCTTCCTGCACGTATTTTTCAGACTCAGAATCTAATTGGGATGTGGCTTCATCCAAGATCAGGATGGGCGGGTTCTTGAGGATGGCCCGGGCAATGGTCAGACGCTGCTTTTCTCCACCGGAAAGCCTGAAACCGCGGTCCCCGATAAAGGTGTCATAACCCTTGGGCATTTTTTCAATAAACTTGTCCGCAAAAGCCATTTGGGCCACCCGCTGGATTTGTTCGAGAGTCACATCAAATGTCCCATAAGCGATATTATTGCGGACGGAATCATTAAAGAGAATGGCCTCCTGCGTCACAATCCCCACCTGGCCGCGCAAGGATTTGAAAGTGACGTCCTTCACATCCACGCCATCAAATAAAATACGCCCTTGAGTCACATCATAAAAACGAGGAAGTAGATTAACTAACGTCGATTTACCCGACCCGGTGGGCCCAACCATCGCCACCAACTCCCCCTTCTTGATGACCACATTAATATCCTGCAAAACAATGCCTGAGGCCTCATCGTACTGAAAATTAATGTGGTCAATTTCAATTTTGTCTTTAAATATCTCCAGGACCCCGGCATCAGGCTTCTCAACGACCGTTGGCTTGGTATCCAGGACTTCATAAATACGTATATTGGCCGCCAAAGCCGCCTGCATGATCGTCAGCACATTGGCCATGCGTTTGATAGGGCGTATGACCTGGGTCATAGCCACCACAGAGACCGCAAAAACACCAAAAGACATTTTATCGCGCATGACATCTTGACCCAGGACATAAAGTATCGCCATGCCGCAGAAGGCCCCGATCATTTCAGTGACCGGACCCATCAGGCCGGTATTAATGAAAGTTTTCATCCGTAATTTGTAATAATCATAATTCTGCTGCCAAAAACGTTTAATCTCATATTTTTCTGTGCCAAAAGCCTTCAAAATGCGCACACCCGAAATGGTCTCCATTAATAGCGAATTGATGTCTGCCATCTTTTCCTGGGTATTTCTGGCAATCTTACGCAATTTTTTGTTGATCAGGGCCATCGGCCAACCTATTAAAGGAAACAACAAAAGCACAATCAAAGTCCCTTTTTTATTGAATGTGAACGCGATGGCCATATAAACCACGATCAAAATAGGCTGTTTAAACAAATCAGTGACCGCGTATGAAATCGCATTTTCAAGGACACCCACATCATTGGTGATGCGTGAAACTAACTCTCCTGCCCTCTTGCGGCTGAAATAATCCAAGGACAGTGTATGTATCCGCTCAAAAAGACGTGATCGCACATCACGCATCACGGCCTGGGCCACATCGTTCATCAAATAATTCGAATAAAAAGAGACTACCTGCCCGATTGAAAAATAAATTAAAAAACACACAATGGTCATTGGCAATAAGGTCTGGGGATCTATACTATTCAGTTTATCGACAAAATGCCTGAAAAATGCAGGTATCTGGTCTACATGGGGAATGATGATTGGCTTCTTTATAAGGCATCGGTCAACGATAGGGAAAATAAAAGACAGCTGCACCCCTTCAAATAAAGAGGAAAAAATGATAAAAACGATGGCCAAGCTAAAACGCCCTTCATGGCCTTTAAGAAATTCTAACAATTTTAGATAATTTTTCATGTGAATCGGTAATTTAGCATGGTGTTTGACATTTGTCGAGGGCTTTGTTATTGTTGATAAATGCAAAGAGTAAACATTGCTTTGGTAGGTTGCGGCTTTTTGGGTCAGCGTCATTTAAAGACCCTGCATGCCCTGAAGAACAAGGCCAATATTATCGCCATTTGTGACCATCATTTAGAACACGCCAAGCCACTGGGACGCCAATACCATGTGCCTGTGGTCCAAAATTTCCGCGATATAGGCCAGGTTGACGCGGTAAGCATCTGCACCCCTACCATCACCCATGCGGAAATTGCCACCTATTTTCTCAACAAGGGCGTCCACTCCTTTGTTGAAAAACCGATCACTTACAGTTTAGAAGAAGCTGATGGGCTCATTAAATTAGCGGAACAAAAGAAACTCAAACTGCAAATAGGTCATGTAGAACGATTTAACAGCGCTTTTACCACCATTGAACCCGTTGCCCAAAACCCTTTATTTATCGAATGCCACAGGCTCAATTTATTCCCCAACCGTTCCCTGGATATCGGTGTCGTCATGGATGTGATGATCCACGACATTGACATTATTTTAGGCTTGGTCAAATCCCCCATCAAAGATATTCAGGCTGTCGGCATCAATGTGCTGACAGACAAAGAAGATATCGCCAACGCGCGTCTGACCTTTGCCAATGGCTGTGTCTGCAATGTGACCGCCAGCCGGATATCGCCGGAGGTGACGCGCAAAATCAGGATATTCACCCAAAACGCCTATATCTCCCTGGATTATGCCAAGCAGGAAGCCAGCATGTACAGCAAGGATGAACGCGGCATTCACCGGCGCAGCATCCCCATTGAAAAACAAGAACCGCTCAAAAAAGAACTGGAACATTTTCTCGACTGTGTGCGCGAAGACCAACGGCCCCGTGTCTCCGGCGTTGAAGGCCGCGAGGCCCTAAAGGTGGCCCTAGACATCACCCAAAAAATATGGGAACATCGTCAAAACATATTGTAGTAAGCAATTGATCCCTCCCCCTTGATGGCCTGCCGCTCTCTGCGGCATGCAGGCTATCAAATTTGCAATAGTATTGCTCGGGGGAGGTTAGGAGAGGGTGATTATCGTCGGTGATTCCCCCTTCGAAAGCGTACCTTCGCATGAAAAATCATCATATCATGTTCAATATTCCCTGTTAATTCGAATCCGAAAGCGAATCTTCGCATGAAAAATCATCATATCATGTTCATCGCTGGCGAGGCCTCGGGAGATATGCGGGCGGCGGGCCTGGCTCGCGCCTTGAAAGAACTTGACCCCTCCCTTAGGCTCACGGGTATCGGCGGTGCGTTTATGCGCCAGGCAGGAGTGGAATGCTTTACGGACATAACCGAACTTGCCGTTATCGGCATTGCTGAAGTTGTCAAGAATTTTAGCCGTATCAAAAGAGTTTTCGACCAAACCTTAAAACAAATTGAAACCACCTGCCCTGATTGTGTCATCCTGGTCGATTATCCCGGCTTTAACCTGCGCCTGGCCCAGGAAATAAAAAAAAGAAAAATCCTCACAGGGACCGGGAAGCCATTAAAAATCATCTACTACATCTCCCCCCAGGTCTGGGCGTGGAGAGAAAAAAGGGTATTAAAGATCAAGGAACTCGTTGATCGCATGATCGTCTTGTTCCCTTTTGAACAAGGCATTTATAGCAAATACGGCATGAAGGTTGATTATGTGGGGCACCCTTTGGTCGATGAAATCAAGGTCGGGCGGAATCAGACAGAAGTCCTCAAAAGCATCGGGCTGTCAACCAGCAAAACAACCATCGGCCTTATGCCCGGCTCGCGGGCCAAGGAGGTCGAACGCCATCTGCCCTGCATGCTTGAGGCTGCCCAAATCCTTTTCAAACATAACCGCGAACGCCAATTCATTTTGCTTAAAGCCTCTACGATTCCTTTAAAACTCATTGAAGATATCATAGGCTCGTCTAAAGGCCCAATTATTGCCTCGACCTCAGAGGGCCATGTCATGGCGAGTAGTTTTTTTAAACAAAACAGTAAACGCTCTGATAAAGTTACCGCGCCACCTATGACGCCTCGCAAAAACATATTGGAAACTTTACCATTAAAAATATATGATGGACCAACCTACGAGGGCATCAATGCCATGGATGTGGCCATGGTGGCATCCGGCACCGCCACCCTGGAGACAGCAATGCTCAAAAAGCCCATGGTCATCATTTATAAAACATCATGGCTGACCTATTGCCTTGCCAAGACACTCATCAAAATCCCTTACATCGGTTTGGTCAATATCGTTGCAGGAAAGAAAATAGTCGAAGAATACATTCAAAACGACGCAACCCCTGCCCACCTGAGTGACGCCCTCGAAGTCGCCCTGCACAATCCCCAAATAATCGAAGATTTGGCGACAGTCAAAACATCCCTAGGCCAACCCGGCGCCAGCGAACGCGCCGCACGGGTGGTGTTAGAAGAACTTAGTAATTGAATCTATCCGTAGAGACGCCATTTATGGCGTCTCAATACAACCCCATCAATGCCGTCTCAACACAACCCCATCTATGCCGTCTCAACACAACCCCATCTATGCCGTCTCAATACAACCCCATCAATGCCGTCTCAACACAACCCCATCTATGCCGTCCCAACACAACCCCATTTATGCCGTCTTTTCCCCGGCCTCCTCGAACACCTTAAACATCATCAACCGGAAAAAGACGCCACCAATATTCCAATTTTTTCTTATGTACCTTTGTATGTTTCTCTTTAAAATCGGCAAGCTGCTTGACATAATACCAAAATTCCTCTTCCGTAAGATCTGATTTCATTTGATTGATGAGCGCGGAGGTAATCACCACCTTCCCAGGATGGTGAGGGATCCAATGGTCAAAAACACAGTACCACGGGCTTGAGGCATCATGCAGCTCGAGGGGCATTCCCGTGTAATAACATCTATAACCGTTCTTGCGGATATACGCCAGGGTCGCTTCAATGGTCTCGGGTGGCAATCCTTTGGAATGCAGGCGGGCGACAAATTTGGCGCATAAAAGGCAGTATTTTGAATTGTAAATATTGATCCGCTTGCCGCAAACATCGCAATTTTTGGTGCATGCCCCGGTGGTAGGTGCCGGCAAGACCACTGCCGCCAAGTCCTCCTCATAGTCCAGGGTATATTTCCG
Organism: uncultured Planctomycetales bacterium; assembly: GCA_964555945.1. Classification (GTDB taxonomy): domain Bacteria; phylum Omnitrophota; class Gorgyraeia; order Zapsychrales; family Fredricksoniimonadaceae; genus JABDGZ01. The sequence continues at coordinate 1,065 of CAZKUL010000101.1, read as the reverse complement.
GTTCCAATAAAGAAGCTTTATCTTTCTGAATTTTGAACCTTTAAGTTTACAGTTGGCCAATTGCCTGATGATATACCAAAACTCTTCTTCCGCGAGTTGGGATTTCATATTATTGATCAATGCAGAGGTGATCACGATCTTCCTGGGATCAAGCGGTATCCAATGGTCAAAAACGCAATACCAAGGGTCATGGGTGTCCGTCATCTCCAGGGGCATTCCCGTGTAAAAACAGAAAAAGCCTTTCTTGTCGTGCACATAATCCCGTATACCCTTAATGGCCTCAGGACACATTCTTGTATTCATGATACGAAAAGCGAAATTAGAACATGTCGGGCAATATTTGGCATGATTGTTAAAAATCAGCTTGCCGCAAAAGGAACATTTTCGAACGCGTATAAAAGACATACAGAACCCCCGTTGACCGAATACGTAGAGACGCCATTTATGGCGTCTCAATACAACCCCATCTATGCCGTCTCAACACAACCCCATCTATGCCGTCTCAACACAACCCCATCTATGCCGTCTCAATACAACCCCATCAATGCCGTCTCAATACAACCCCATTGATGGCATCTCTTATCATGGTCATTTATCCCCAACCCCTTTGATGCGATCTGCATTTTCTTCATCTAATTCCCAATTCAACGGATTATTCACAATATATTCCCTGACACGATATAAATCCGCATCATTACGGATAACGTGGTCGTAAAAACGCGTCTGCCATTTAAATTCCTTATGGATCAATTTATTAATTTCATAGGTCGTTCGACCCTTATACCACCGAATCACTGTTGATAACGAATCATTGAGCATTGGATTTTTATCTGTTGAAACAATACCGCTACTCTTGGGTTTGGATTCTCGCATTGAGACGCCATAAATGGCGTCTCTACGCATCATGATGATCCCATGCATATGATTGGGCATAAACACATATTCGTCCATAAGCACATGTGAAAAATGTTTAGGTGTCTGGTCCCAAATATTTTTTGCTTCGTGGCCAAGCTCATTTAAGACCATCTGCCCACCTTCGATATTCCCAAACATGCACGCATGATC
>CAZKUL010000100.1:8622-10679 GCA_964555945.1 uncultured Planctomycetales bacterium | reverse complement strand
TCTAAGGAGCAGGGAACGTATTTGGTTTCATTGCTTAGTGCGACGGAATCCTCCCAAGGGGAAAGCAATGAATTGGGAACTCCCCTTGAGCATTATTTTCTATAAATGTCCTAACGATAACCTTAAGGAAAAAATATGACCAAATTCAAGAAAGTTTTGTGGGGCTTCTCAGCACTCTACCTTGCAGCTACCCTTTCTTTGGCCCATGCCCAGGGAGCTCCTCAACCTGGTGCCACCTCCCCCAAATGGCACACCGGCCAACACATTGAGGATATCTACAATCAACTTAATCTGACCGATGACCAAAAGAAACAATTGGATTCCAATAAGCAGCAGCATCGTTCCAAGATGTGGATGGCCCGTCAACAGATGAAGACGTATAAAGAAGAAATGCGATCGGCGTTAATGAGTCTCCAGTTGGACATCCCTAAGATCAATCAAATTCATAGCCAGATCAAATCACTCCAGGACCAAATGGAAGACGATAAGCTCAGCTCCATCCTGGCCGTGAGGGCCATTTTAACACCGGAACAGTTCTTAAAATTTGTGGGTCTCATGCACAAACACAGAGAGGAACACGAAGAACACGAGCAGTAATTATTTTTTATGTTTGAGATATTCTGCCACGGCCGGAAGCAGAGAAATGACGACAATGGCTAGAATGACCGACGAGAAGTTGTGACGCACAAAAGGCAGGTTGCCGAAGAAAAATCCGCTCAAAATCCCAATCAAGACCCACGCAGTCCCGCCAACCAAATTATAAATGGTAAATTGGCCGTAAGGCATGCTGCCGACCCCCGCCATAAAAGGGGCGAAGGTGCGCACAATGGGGATAAACCGGGTGATGACGATTGTCTTAGCGCCATATTTTTCAAAGAATTCATGCGTGCGCGTGATGTAAGCCTGCTTGACAAAAGGGATAGATTGACGGCTCATGACCCTGGTTGAAAGAAGTGCGCCAATGGAATAATTAAGGATATTACCGCTGACGGCGGCAACAGACAGGCTGAGAATTAGGACTGCCAATTGCAAATCTCCCATGGCAGCCATGGCTCCCAGGACAAAAAGCAGGGAGTCTCCTGGTAAAAAGGGAGTGACCACCAGGCCTGTTTCGCAGAAAATAATAAGAAACAAGATCAGATAGGTCCACAGGCCGTAATGGGCGCTGATGTCGCCGACGTGTCGGTCAAGATGGATAAAAAAATCGATAAAAGGATGAAGCATTTCCATAACAGTTCCCTAAGTTCATGAATCAAGCAATAGGGAATATTAACTCAGGTTGACCGGGCAAGCAATAGGGAATATAATAATTTATGGGCCGATTCCTCTTTATTGTTTTTTGTTTGATCCTTGCCGGATGGTGGTTGGTCTGGCATTTGAATCGGGAACATGTGTATCAGCAGATGCTGGATCGTCTCCAGGCAGAGTCACGGGCGGCCGAGGTGCTGGTTACGGCGGTGAATTATGACGAAGCTTCTCATCGCAACCTGACCACCATCAAATTTGTCGAGTACGATGCTACAGGCAATACGCTTACGCCTCGCTACTTCACCTTTAGCGGCAATTTGATCCAGTTCCAATCCCTGGTGGTGCGCTTTGAGGACAAGTTTGTGGCGGCAGGGGACCGTTTTAAGGGCCGAAGTGTTTATTTGTTTTGGAAGGCATTTATGCTTGATGGACCCCGCACCCAGGAATTCCCCATTACCCAGGTCGATGAGATCCCCGGCGGTTATAAAATTCCAGGCAAAGCCAGCGGATTTGAAAACAGATTCTGGGGAGAGTTTTGGCGATTCGCTTTTGATGAACAGAAAGCCCGGAATGCCGGCATCAAAAGCGTACAGATTGAGGCCCCGGGAGTTGTCTTTATACCGGGTTACTTATACACGATCCATATTGAGCACGATGGGGGACTTCGCATTGATGCCAAATCTCTCGATCCAATTTTACGGGGAGAAAAGATATTGGCGTAATTTATTGGCCCCCAGGGCTTTTTATGCTTAACACTGTCCCTCCCTGCAATTTAAAATCTTTTTTTAACCTCCTGTTAATTCGATCTT
>CAZKUL010000100.1:0-8612 GCA_964555945.1 uncultured Planctomycetales bacterium | reverse complement strand
TTAATATCCATCCTTTAAAATGCCAGTATCAAATGAGGCATTTTAGAATTACCACTAAACACAATCCAAATTCAATCTTTACTCACTATTTATCTATTCTTCATAATCTATATCTAGAATGAAACTGTCATTATATTAACTAGATACAACAATTCGCCATGTGTGATTGGTTCCTAAACAAAAGTTTTTGGCATAGATTGATATCCTGGGTTGTAGTTTTGACCTTCAGCTGGGGAGTCACGGGAACTGATATTGCCCAAGCGTTAAGCGTACCCCAAACGCCTTATTTGAACATGCTTCCCGCAGGAACGCTGATGAAGGCCTCGCCGGCGTTCTCCTTGCCCAGCCTAAAGGCCATCTCCGTTGATCCGCAGGACCCTTTTAAGTTAGATTTTGTCCTCGATACCGCAGATCAGGGCGCAACGTCCAAGCCCAGCCAAGAACAGGTCAAAAGGCTAATCAGATATTTTTTAAGCTTTTTGACCCTTCCGGAAGAAGAACTCTGGGTCAATCTTTCCCCTTATGAGAAAAATCGGATCATCAACTCAGATTTTGAGTCCACGGATGCCGGCCGGGACATGCTCTTGCAGGATTATACCTTGAAACAATTGGCTTCATCCTTCACCTATCCTGATCGTGAGGTAGGCAGGGCTTTTTGGAAGAGAATCTATCAATTGGCACGGGTCCGTTATGGAACGACTGACCTTCCCGTCAGCACCTTTAATAAAGTCTGGGTGGTCCCGGACAAGTCTGTCGTCTATGAAGATAATGGTTCAGCCTTCATCTCGCAGAGCCGCTTAAAGGTATTAACGGAAGAGGATTATTTAAGCGCTAAAAAGCATGCCCATTATTCCGGCACAGTCAGCTCAAGAGAGCGAAGATTGGGGGACCTGTCTTCTCAAGTTATGCGCGAGGTGATCATTCCGCAGTTGGAGAGGGAAGTCAATCAGGGACAGTATTTTGCGCCTCTGCGCCAGATGTATCATTCTTTGATTTTGGCCATTTGGTTTAAGAAAAGACTTAAGGACAGTCTTATCAACCAAATCTACGTCGATCAAAAGAAAACTTCCGGAATCAGTTTGGATCAAGCAAGGATCAAAGAAAAGATTTATAGCCAGTATCTCAGGGCGTTTAAAAAGGGAGTTTATAACTATATTAAAGAAGAAAAAGACCCGGTGACCCAGGAAGTGGTCCCCAGAAAGTATTTCTCCGGCGGGTTTGCTTTTGACCGGGCGTCTTTGGCCGAAGAGATTAGGCCTGCGCGCGAGCTGGGTCGAAGCTACGGATTGCGGGCTTCTATTGCAGCGATGGGTAATAGTTTATCGCATCTTTCGGTCATTTTGGATCCTATAGGAGTAACCAAAGCTAAACTGCGGACCGCTTTTAATGGCACAAAAAGTCTGCTGCGTCCATTAATAGGTCCAAGGAACCATGGAAGGGCATGGCTTCGCCCGGTGCTGGTTGCGCTTGCGCTGGTCATGGGCATGGGGGTCATGGCTAACACTGGCCTGGCTGCGGTGCACAGACCAGACCCTGTTGATCCTACCCGCATTATTGTGACAGTAGAAAAAGGACCTGTTGATGCCCAAGGGATGTCAGCTATCCTTCGCGACATTGGGTATACCCATGTAAAATTAAATGGACCTGATGGAGCAGCACATGTTACAGAGTTATTGGACAAGGTGGCTAGTACGCATTTGGTTCCTGGTCAAACTTTTGCAGTTCGTACGGAAACTCAATTTATTAAAGACGGGTATAATGTGCATGGAAGCGCTCTGGCCCAGCAACAAAATGCTGGCGGACATTTAAGTAATAGTGGAGTAGAAAATACAAATACTTCTAATAATAACGTTTCCAATGGTTCAATTAACTCATATTCAAAATTTTTTGATGGTTCAAGTGGAGTTCATGGTGAATCGCCAACGGCCCAACGTCGAGTAGCTTCTCCAGGGGATTCCTTTGATAATATGACCGGGATCATTGCGCCAGGGTTGGATATTCCATTCTCAGGGCAACAATCGGGGAATGGGCTTCCGTCAGGAACGGCCCATGTGACACTGTTACCCCACGCAACACCTTCGACAACATGGTACAAGACATCCATAGATTCTTTTGGTTTTCCAGGTCTCAATGTTCCGGCACCGGCTATAACCTTGCCTAATTTTTTTGTAGCACCTGTCAACAGTCCAACACAGGAGAGTCAAGCTCCTTCCACGACTGTTTCGCCAACAATAAGCCAAACCGCGACACCAACGGTGTCCAGCCAGACGACAAGTCCATTTACCCCGCCAGACACAGATCTTCAGCTGTCCAATAATATACCGGCTCATTTGGAGTCTGGATTAGGCAATCCTGAAAGTGCTGGTTGGCTGCAAGAAGCTGGTGAAGCGCTGGGGGCACAAACAAACAGCGGCCTTCAGGCGTTAATGCCCCAGATAACATTATCTCATGGAACGCCAATCGTGACCTGGAACGCCACTACAATAGAGGGCTGGGGTCTTCACGTGCGTAACGCTCCGGCACCCCAAATAAATATGCCTGATAATCTCTTTGGATCTGAAACATCCCTCACAAACCAGCCCATGGCCGCGGCCTCAGTTACACCACCATTAGCGACGGCAAATCCGCTTGTTCCCGCGCCACAAATAAACACAACAGCTCATTCCGTTCCTATTGATGTCAATACGGTATATCACCCTATCGAAAGAGAAATCAAAGCATCTATATCAGGAAGAGTCGTGGCAATTACGGTTAAACCAGGCCAAGAACATGGCCCTGGTGAAGTCTGGGCTAAGATTGCCAATGTTAGCCAGGATAGTGACGTTAGCAGATTTGCTGCTGATGAACAAAGGGCCACCCTTACTTTGTCCAGAATAAACGGGGTGGCCACATCTTCGGAAATAGCCGTAGCCGAGGCTAATTTAAGAGCAGCCCAAGAAAACAAGGCCCGGGCGCTTGAGGGAGTAACTGTAACCGAGATTAAAATTCCTCATGCGTCTAGTTTGGTCGTGGGTAACGTTCATGCCAATGACTATGTAACAGCAGGACAGATACTTTTTAGTGTCCGGGACCAACAAGTTGTTGAAGTGACCCTTCCGGGCCTTCCCACCGATGTTTTGGGGATCACCAGTGGACATTTCACTATTGACAGTATCCCGGTTGAAGCTTTTGAAACAGGCCATGTGAGCCTCGATGCCACAAATCACCAGGTAAACGTAACGCTGGATTTTAATATTGTGCATCCATTACAACCCAATGCCGATGGAACAGTACACGTTGAGGGTGCCTTTACACCACCGGAGGCCCCCTTCCCAACTCTTAACGATCTCGAGGGAACCTTTTTGGGTGCCGCCGCTGTTACTGAGATTGTAAGCAATATCTACACCGGACCCGCGGCTGGGCCTGAGAATATCAGGGTCAAGCCAGGAGACGCAGTCACCGATGGAGAGGTTGTATCTGTGCTCGATGATACAGATTACCATGCCGAATATCGGCAGGTCATGGCCACCATAGAGGCCCAAAGTCGCGCCACAGCGAGTGGTGGTGGAATAATGAGTGGTTTTGAAAGGGATGCCCATGCGGCGGCAGTCACAGCAGCCGAAGCCAGAAGGACACAGCTTGAATGGATATTTCGCCACAAGGAGACGCGCTCCACCGCCGGTAGGGTCACGGCTGTGGCTGAAGATGCAACCGTCTTTGGCGCTAATGTGAAACTTGTTACAGTGGCGACAAACCAGGCTTTTGTGGGAAGTACCACGAACCCTGTTTTAATTCCATCAGCCCATCAATTGCAAGTCGGAGATGTTGTGATTGTCAGAGTAGGGAAAGTCAGCTTACCCGCCAGAGTGCATGTGCGCCTTACCCCCACAAGTTCCACGGTCATTCCGGATGGCTATGAGGGCTATGTAGTTGAGGTATGGGGCGGGGCCATGGTGTTGAATCCAAATCAGCCAGGGTTATCCATTATCCAGCCTAAAGATGACACTGGCAGGCAAGCCGTATCAGCATTATTGGAACAATTGCAACAACAAGCCTCGGTGCAGATCCAGTCCACACCGTCAGCCAGCGGCGGAGTGGCTGTCCCAGCACAACCCCAGCCTGCAGCCTATCCCACCCCATCCAAGCCAACCGTGCAAGCACATCCGGCGGCACCCGCAGTTTCGCCAGCCGCGCCTTTAATCATGCCGCCAGGTCCTGATGGAGCTATATCCTTACAAAGCCTCGGAGACCATGTGCTGGTGAATCCTCTTGTAACTGCAGAGGCAAATCAGACAGCAAAAGAACTACTAAATAATTTAAGTTTTGGTGCCGTTGATGCCCGAGCGCAATATAATCTGACCTACAAAACTGAAATTACCAATAGTGAAATTCAAAGAGTGCGGTCAGGTTATATGACAAGGGCTTATGTCCTGGCAGTACGCGTAGATGCTCTTGGCCGTAAAATAGCGGCGGTCCAACAGTCGGATGTTGAGGTCAGGGCATTGGAAGAAGCAGCCTCCCGAAGGGAAGCTGCCAGCCTCGGGGTGCCCGGCCCTAGTTATTCATTGAACGGGCTGGGTGCAAGCCAGGAGGACCAGATCAGAAGAATGCGAGAACAACAGGTCCATGACAGGACCACCCTTGATGGGCTAACAGGTCAGCGCGGGGAAGTCTCTGCTTTTCCATTTGGTTTTGGTAATCTTCCTTTACCCAACGCTCGCCAACTTGATCTGGAACTTGATTTCCAACTGAGGCAAGCCCGGGCAAAATACGCCATGGCTATGGAGGGAGTAAGGCTCGCCATAGACACTTCCCCTAATGCTGACTCTGAAATAAAAAGATATTTTGTCAAAGGCAGTGACGGCTTTTATCACCTTACACCTGATGGAGAAGAACTATCCGCGCGCATGCAAAGTTCGGACCCAACTCTATTTTATGGTAACGCCGTAGGTCTAGTTGCGACGGTCGGCGGAGCCAAACTGCATCTGGCTCAAGCAGAAAGAAGTGCTGAAGAAGAAAGACAGCAAGCCATAGAGAGCATTCAAAGTGCAAGTCAAGGGGTGAGGGATGCATTGGCGGCCCTGGAGGTCGCGCGCAGGGGTGTCGCCGCCACAAGAGGCAGTGATTATGTACCAGGCCAGAAAATTGAGCCCCTCAAGAATCAATCTGCCGCTCTCAGCCATCTCATTGATGCCCAGCAGAGTTATTTTGAAACCTTGGTAAAGTTAGTAGAATTGGGCTACCCGGTTCTTCCTATCCTCAATGAGATGACCTCCTCCACTACTTTACAAATGTCTCAAGCCCTTCCGGGATTGGCTGTTCCCCACGGAGCTGGAGCCGCGATACCGATGCCCAAAATTCATCCGCCGGCATCAGAATTTCTTAACCCTCCGGTTCTTACATATCCGGCAAGGTCGGCGCCAGCCATTGTTACTGCCGGCGAGACCACCTTCCATTTTCCTGATAACGTTAATAACCCCGCTTTTCTTTGGGCGCTGGCCCAGGGAGGGTCGATGGCTGATATGGTCTTTGCGCTTAACACCGTTCCCAATGAATTTCAACGCATGGATATTTGGGACCATTTTGTAAAGGAATACGCTTCGCAGACAGGATTTCTTGATGCGGTGGCAGCGCTTCAGAACTCTTCCTATGATGATGTCAGGCAAGCAGCTCATCGCTATATTCTTAGTCTTCACGGCGCCCAGGCCGGTTTCATTTTTCGGCAAATCAAACAGGCAGAGGACACAGTAAACCATAATCAGTCTGTCATTGATGCGGGCTACCGTACATTAGCCCAAATGCTTGAGATGCATCCTGACGCGGTCCAAAATTTGTCCTATGTTACCGGCCCACGCCTCTCCGATCTGGAAGCCCGCAGGATTTTAGCCACGCTTTTTCTCAAATTACCGGAAGGCTCACCTGTTACAAGACAATTGTTGCATAATACGGCCATCTACGACCAGGACGGTCTGGCCCAATTGGAAAATCAGATCGACCTTCATATAGCTGCCAATCCTGAAGATATCCATGCTCCGCAATTGCGTGACACTGTCCATAATATAGCGCTGACATTGGCAAGTACGAATAGCCTGAACAATTTAAATATGTCAAACGGTCCTTTTAATCCTGGAGCTTTTGGAGTGCCGCCTCAAAGTCTTCCTTTAAAGAATATATTTGGGTTTATCCCATTGGATGATATTGTTGAAGCTTATTTTAATTCACACAATTTCCAGCAAACTCAACAAAGACTATTGCCTTCACAGGAACCCATCATATTAGGAACGGCTACTCAACCAGGGACGCTTAAATACAGCTTGCAAGTCAGTTCTGTAGAAATTGTTGATGAATACCTTCAATCACCTGCGAACCACGCGGACGCCTCCGGCCCGGATATTTTTTATCCCGATAGTAGTATCGAGTTGACTCCAGGCCATGATTTAACGGAATTCCAAATGATGGGAAAGGTGCCCGGACGCGCTTTCATGGCCACTGCTCCTGAAAGCACATTAATTGAGATTGCCACGACTTCGGACCCAGACAAAGTGGACATTGCCTTTGCCCTTGAACGTTTGAAAGCCACCCCGCGGGGACAATTTTTGGCGGTGGCGGCATATCCTCATATCCCCCCTCAGGATGTCCGACGCCTTAAATTATTTGAAGAGGCTTTGACAATGGATATTCTCGCATCTGTAAGTCATGATACTTCAAATACTCCAGACACGCGTCCAGCATTTTGGAGATATTATGATCGCACTGGGAACGCTGAAGCCTTGAGGCTAGCCCTAAACAGTTTAGCCACTCCAGAAGTGCGGTTAGCGGCGTCAACCGATATCCCGCATGCGCAACCCTTAGGAGATGAAATGCACTTAAGAGCAGGAACAGTGGCCCTCGATAGTGTGGCTACGTATTATTCCGAAAATTCGTGGTCATCTCATGCGGGCCAGCCAAGTGAAAATCCCCGGGTAGTAGCAAGGATTTCTGCTTTAAGAACGCACCTGGCAGCCATTGTAGATCCTAAAGATTTTAGGGATGAACAAGAGAATTTGGTACGAGCAGAGCAAGATCCTGAGGTTAGAGAATTGCTTGTAAACTGGAAATCAGCGACAGAAAAAGTTGAAAGAGAAATGATGGATGGTAAACAGGAAATCCCATGGTTTACCTCAGTGCGAGTAAACGAAATGATTGCTTTTGCAGGGGCATTCACGCTTTCAGTCGTTGGGCTTGTTGTCTATTGGACCAAAAGGCATTTCGCATCTACAGAAAGAAGGATCAATGGGCTGAGGAAGACCTTTAACATACCTGGCGTCGAAGTCGAAGATAGCATCGATGGGACAAGCATGGTTATTTCAACTGTCTCCACAGAAGCGTATGAACCCACCCAGGAGCCTATAAAAGCCTGGCAAAGGCTGCTGGTTCAAATGGCCGAAAGAAAAGGGACTCCTGGTGAAATCATTGATAGTTTAAGGACCATGCGTTTGTGTGCCAAAAGCGCATTGGAAACCATGCCTTTTAGTGCTAATTTGATACTCAATAAGTCTGGTGTGGGGCCTTTGAATGGGGCTTATTTGGTATCTTTAAGAAATATTGAATTATTGGCCATAGATACGATCAGGGTATTAAAGAAGCGTTTAGAAAGGGATGAATTGGATGATGACCAGCAGGAATGGTTAAATATTTATATTGACACCTTTTCAATAGGGATAAAACATGTCCGCGGGCTTTTACGCATGATAGAGGCTGGAGGGACCATTGATTCGAACATGTCTTATAAATACAATGATAAACATCCGGTAGAATACACACTTTATTATCCTTTTATCAGATTTAACCTAGGTCATGCCTATCAAATCAACAAATCGAGAAAACTTATAGAAAGCGAACTGCTTCAAGTACTCATTGACGGAAATGCGTTTATGAATGGTTATTACGAAAACCCAAGGCAAATTGTTGCCAACACCAAAAAAGCGTTGGTGGAAAAAATCGGAACAGCCAGGCCCCTGTCCCAATTTACCGGGGCGCAAACATCTAATAGTGGAAAATTTCGCCGCATTTTTGGCCGGACGTTACTTCATACGCCCCTCGCTGTTTTTGTAGGATCAGTCATCTATAGTATTTTTTGGGAGTTACCGATGCCAGGATTGATACAAGGGGGAAGTCTTGGTGCCCAACTAGCAGCATTTGCCAATTACAGAATCCTTCACTATATAGGTACATGGATGACGTGGAGCAAGGACACGGACATAGTGCTTAATAGGCTTAGGACCGAATTAATAACACAGATAAACCCGGAGGGCACTATCCCGACACCGGTAGATAATCTAAGCGCTGCAAGCATTAAACTAAGGATTAACATTCAATCAAGAAAAGAGGACATCAAAGCGATCGGCAGATTTCAACCGGACATGGTGATATTTGCGGCCCAGGACCCAGGGGATATTCCTAGGCTCGAAGATTGGGCCGGACACAGAACGGGTGATGGTCAGATGTTTGGCGATCATACCATCGTCGAGTTTGAGCCTACGCCTTATCGGGGCGCGGGGAGAGCGTATTTTGAAATCTTCCATAAGTTTGACCTCGGTTCTGAGCTAAATAAAAAGAAGCAGATCATGATCGTTTTTGTTGGTAGAGATACT
>CAZKUL010000099.1:0-10679 GCA_964555945.1 uncultured Planctomycetales bacterium | reverse complement strand
CCCCAGATCAAAAGCGCTAAAGACGTGGCCGACCTATTAATGCCCCGCATGCGAGACCTTAAAGTTGAAGTTTTTAAGACCGTCTTACTAAACAGTCAGAACCGGATCATTACTATTCTGGATATAACAGAAGGTACTGTTAACCAAGCCAGCCCCATCATCCGCGAGATCTTCCAAAAAGCTCTACAGCATTACGCGGTGTCCATTATCTGTGTCCATAATCATCCCTCGGGCGTTGTTACCCCAAGTGCTGAAGACAAAATTTTTACAACCCGTCTTTTTGAAGCCGCTCAAATAATGCAGATTAAAGTTTTAGACAGCATAATCATTGCAAATAACGACTTTTACAGTTTCGAAGAAAATTAAGTATAAATAGGGTAATTTATTGCAATATTACCTACTTTATGCTATATTCTACCTACATATGAACGAAGCCCAGACCAGAAAAGAATATATTGATAAAACCCTGCTAAAGGCCCAATGGTCCAAAACTGGTTCCTGCAAGTACCTTGAGGAGTTTTAAATGGATAAAGTATGGGGCCAAGGCATTGCCGAGCCACAAGAGGCTTATGGCACACAGCATGAATATGCGGATTATTTATTATTAGGCCGCAACGAATTGCCTCTCGCCATAGTGGAGGCTAAAAGAACCAGTAAAAACGCACGTATGGGGCAGCGCCAAGCAGATGGCTATGCAGATAATATCAAAGCCAAATATGGCATCGAACCTTTTATTTTTCTGACCAATGGAGAGGATATTTTATTTTGGGATAGGCAACGATATCCGCCGCGTTTAGTGTACGGGTTTTTTGAGCGAAGAGATTTAGAGAGGTTATTTTTTCAAAGACAAGAAGCCGTTAAAAATTTGATCGATGTCAAAATCAATCCGGATATAGCTGACCGAGACTACCAGGCAGAAGCCATTCGCACCATATTAGGAGGCTTGCAGAATGGCCGCCGCAAGTTTCTTTTGGTCATGGCGACCGGTACGGGAAAGACACGCACCGCCATGGCAACCATTGATTGCCTTCTTAAAGCCAAACGTATTAATAACGTTCTCTTTTTGACAGATAGAAAAATCCTTCGCGATCAGGCATACGGCAAAAAAGGTTATCAGGGATTTTTTACTGAAAGTTGCGGTAAAATCACCTCCGGTAATTTTAACGCAGAGAAGCGGCTCTACGCGGCAACCATCCAAACCATGATGGAATGTTATAAAGACATTTCACCGGGATTTTTTGATTTAGTTATTGCGGATGAATGTCATCGTTCCATATACAACAAATGGAAGGACGTGCTTTCATATTTTGACAGCATCCAAATCGGATTGACTGCCACACCTGCCCAATTCATTGAACGTGACACCTTCCGTTTTTTTGAAGTAGAAAAAGATTTAAAAGGAAACTTTTTTAACTATTCTTATCAAAAAGCCGTTGAAGAAAAACATTTACTGCCTTTTGTTCCCTATCATGCCAAGACATCATTTCAAATCAAGGGCCTGCGCGAAGACGAAATCCCTGCGGCAGTCAAAAAGAAATTAGTCGAAGAAGGCAAGACTCTTGACGAATTAAATTTTGAAGGCACAGAGTTTGAAAAACGCTTTACTAACACCGGCACACATGAGGCCATGGTCCGTGAATTTATGGAAGTTTGCACCAAGGATGATACCGGCACCTTGCCAGGTAAAACAATCATATTTGCCATGACCAAAAACCATGCCTATCGCCTATTAGAGGCCTTTGATCAGCTTTATCCGCAGTATAAAGGGAGATTGGCAGAAGTTATTGTTTCCGAAGATTCACGCGCTGATAATTTTTTAGGCCGGTTTGAAAATGACAGCTATCCTCGGATTGCCATTTCTGTGGATATGCTGGATACTGGCGTTGATGTCAGGGAAGTGGTCAATCTGGTCTTTGCCAAGCCGGTTTTCAGTAAAATCAAATTCTGGCAAATGATTGGCCGCGGTACACGGACGTTGGACAAAAACAACATGAAGCCATGGTGCCCGCACAAAGAGAACTTTTTAATTATTGATCACTGGAACAATTTTGAATATTTCGGTGAAAAACCAGAAGGTGAGGCCCCGGCCATTGAGGATGCCATCACTTCCCGCGTATTTAAAGCCAAAATCAACCGCTTGCGTGTTTATTTGCACCGTAAGGACGAAGAACAAATCGAAAGCATCAAAAAAGAATTACAGGACATGATTACCTTGCTTCCCAAAGACTCCATCAGCGTCAAAGAGCGCAAGGATGTTTTGCAAAGATTAGCAAGTCCTGAGTTTTGGATGAATATCGACACAGATTATCTTTATGATCAGGTCTCGCCGTTAATGCGATTTTTGGAAGACGTTAACTATAACGAATATTCCTTTATATTGAAATGTGAACAACTGGAACTGGCTTTATTAAACAAAGATGAGCGTAAAATATTTGATCTTAAGGTGGCTGTTAAAGAAGACCTGCAACTTTTACCCATGACCCTTCAAGTTGTTAAGCGTCAGGAAGAAACGGTTTTCAAAGTTTCGTCCGATGCGTTTTGGGGGACTCTGAATATTAATAACATTCGTGAGGCCAAGAAAAAATTAGCGCCAATCATGAAATACAAGCGCAAAGACGAAAGGGAAATCATTAAATTTGACTTAGATGATCAGGTCATCGAGCGCAAATGGATTGAATTCGGCCCCAATGGCGAAGGCGAATACGTCCATGTTTATAAAGAAAAAGTCGAAAAACGTATCAAAGACTTGGCAGACCACAGCCAAGCCATTGTCAAGATCCGTAATGATGAGCCGGTCAACGATCAGGACTTAAAAGACCTGGAAGATACCTTGAATAGCCCAGATCTTTTTATTACTGAAGATAAATTGCGCGAAACCTATAGCCAGCCGCAAGGGACCTTGGTCCAGTTTATCAAGGCCATATTCGGCAAATACAAATTCAAAAGCCAGGAAGAGCAAATCGCCGAAAGTTTCGATGCCTTTATCGTTGCGCACAATTTTAATACAGATCAAACCCGCTTCTTACGTGTAATCAAAACCGTTTTTATGGCCAAAATACGCCGTCATGAGCTTCTTGAGATTGATGATTTCTATGAAGGCCCTGTTGAGGCATTTGGTGTTGGCGCTGTTGAAAGATTATTTTCAAAAGAAGACCTTAAAGAAGTTGTTGAATTTTTTAATCAAAGGGTATCATCCAAATGAAATCATTTTCCGAAGAATATCTAAATAAAATTCATATCACGCCACATTTACTTGGGCTCACTAATGCCTTATCTGAATATAAAGGAAAAGAAGAGCTATACTTCAAACAATCTCCTGACATATTGGATAAGTTAGTCGAACAAGCCAAGGTTGAGAGCGTTGAATCATCCAACCGTATTGAAGGCATTGATGTGAAGCACGAGCGTGTTATTGATATTGTGCAGCAGCAGTCAACCCCGCGTAACCGTCCTGAAGAACAAGTGGCAGGGTACCGCGATGCCCTGGAGTATATCCATACAAATTATGACGCTGTGCCAATATCCTTAAATTCAATCCTGATGCTCCATCAATTTTTATACAAATTTGCCCAACAAGAAGGAGGCTCTTTCAAACGAGATGACAATAAAATTGTTGATCGCATGAAAGACGGAAGTATCCGGGTGCGTTTTCGGCCGCCGCCAGCCAGTCAAACCTATGAATATATGAGTAAACTGGTTGATCAATATCAATTTTTAAACAAACAGCGCAATTTCTCATCACTTTTGTTAATTCCACTTTTTGTTTTAGATTATTTATGCATCCATCCATTTCAGGATGGCAATGGCCGCACGGCACGCTTGTTGAGTTTATTGCTTTTATATCACGCCGGATATAAGGTAGGCAAATATATCAGCTTGGAGAGGATTATTGAAGAGAGCAAAGAAACCTATTATGAAACACTCGAAAAATCTTCTAAAGAATGGCATGAGCAAACACATGACATCCATCCCTGGTTGTATTATTTTTATGGGGTGTTGATAGCGGCTTATAAAGAATTTGAATCACGGGTAGGGGTTTTTCGTGAAGAAGGATCTAAAACAGATCGAATAAAAGAATATGTAAAAAAAGCAGTCAAGCCGTTTTCTATTTCTGAGATAGAGCGGGCCTGTCCCAATGTCAGCCGGGACATGATACGATTAGTTTTAAGAGAATTACGCGATAGCGGCCTCATATCCTCAACAGGTATGGGCCGCGGAGCCAAGTGGGTTAGAAAATAAGCGTCATTCCCGCGAAAGCGGGAATCCATTAAAGGAACATCCAATGCTAGCACCAGAACTTAAGAATCAAATCAAACGCCTTTGGAACAAATTCTGGGAAGGCGGTATCGCCAATCCCATAACAGCCATCGAACAAATGTCCTATTTAATTTTTATGAAACGCCTGGAAGATATGGATCTTCAGCACAAAAAAGCCGCTGATCGGCGCAATGAAAAATATGTATCCATTTACAAGAATCAAGAAAACTGCCGCTGGTCCTATTGGATCAATATGCCGGCCGAAGAAATGATCACCCATGTAAGGGACAAAGTATTTCCTTTTATCAAAGCATTAAGAGGTGAGGACAGCCTTTTTAGCCAATCCATGAAAGACGCAGTATTTATGATCCCACGGCCATCTCTTTTACAGGAAGCAGTAAGAATCATTGATGAGCTTAATATTACCCAGCAGAATCAAGACACTCAGGGCGATCTTTACGAATATCTTTTAAGCGAACTAAAATCTTCCGGCAAAAACGGCCAATTCCGCACCCCACGCCATATTATCCGGATGATCGTAGAATTGGTTAACCCAGTCTTGGGTGACCGTATTTGCGATCCCGCCTGTGGCACTGGCGGATTCTTGATCAATGCCTATCAACATATCCTCAAAGAAAACACTTCACCCGATGTTTTGGAGATTGATGAAGATGGCGTGCCGCATCATTTGGTTGGGGATAAGATCACAGACAAAAAGCAAAGGACTTTTCTTAAGGAAAGAGCATTGCATGGCTTTGATTTCGACACCACCATGGTACGCATCGCCCTTATGAACGCAGTCCTGCATGGCATTGACAAGCCGGATATTCAATACACTGACACACTTTCCAAAGGCTTTGAAGAAAAAGAAAAGTATGAAATCGTGCTGGCCAACCCGCCCTTTAAAGGCAGCATTGATAAAAGTGATATCTCTGACCGCCTAAAACTCAAAACCACAAAGACCGAACTTTTGTTTATGAATCTTTTTGTTGAACTGCTTGTTACCGGAGGCAAATGCGGGGTCATTGTCCCTGATGGTGTTTTATTCGGCTCATCCAACGCCCATAAAGAAGCGCGAAAAATGCTGGTTGAAGAAAACGAACTGCAAGGTATCATCAAAATGCCTTCAGGCGTATTCAAGCCCTATGCCGGCGTCTCAACGGCGGTGGTAATTTTTGCCAAAGGTGGGATAACGGATAAAGTCTGGTTTTATGATATGCAGTCTGATGGATTTACCCTAGATGATAAACGCACTAAAACACTGGACAATAATGATATCCCAGACATCATCGCTAAATGGAACACTCGCGAAAAATCTAAAGTACCAGCTAAAGGTGAAAAATGGTTTTGGGTGGATGCAAAGGAAATTCGTGAAAACAAATACGATCTATCTATTTCCCGCTATAAGCCGATGGAGCATGAAGAAGAGTCTTATGAAGAGCCAAATAAAATTATTGGCCGTATTCAGATATTAGAAAAAGAAATAATAAAAATTTTATATACGATTGAAAAAACATGAGCTATAGACAAACTGAAATTACAAAAGTATGTGACTTCCAGGGGGGAACTCAACCCCCACGTTCTGGGTGGCGCGAAGCCCCAGCTGATGGATATATAAGAATGTTACAGATTCGTGATTTTACCCAGGGCAAAATTTGTCATGTTGTATATGTTAAAGAAACAATAAACCTAAAAACATGCAATAAAGATGATATTTTGATTGCTAGGTATGGAGCATCTATTGGTAAAATCCTGACAGGTTTATCTGGCGCATATAATGTTGCCCTTATCAAGACTATCCCCGATCCAAATAAATTATCAAAAAGGTTCTTATACTATTTCTTAAATAGTCCTAAAGCACAAAATTTTTTTAATACTAATTCTTCAAGGGCTGCACAGGCAGGGTTTAATAAAGATGATTTAAGAAGATTAAAGATTCCACTTATTCCATTAACAAAACAAGATCAATTTGTTTTTCAAATTGAAAAATCTGAATCTGTTCTTGAAAAACGCCGCCAAACAATTCGCCTGGCCGATGAATTTCTTAAGAATACGTTTTTAGATATGTTTGGGGGGTCTGGATCGAATTTAAAAGGCTTCAAACGTAAGACTATCAGAAACTTGGTAAAAAAAATTTTTAATGAAGATCCCAAACGATTTCCAGATAAAAAATATTCTTATGTGGACATTTCTTCTGTTGATAATCAATTAAAGAAAGTAACCAATGTCAAGAGGATCAATGGCGTAGAGGCTCCAAGTCGGGCAAGACAACTTTTACAACCACAGGATATTTTGGTCTCAACAGTGCGCCCAAATTTGAATGCTGTTGGCATCTTGCCTAATAGCTTTGACAACCCAATAGGATCGACAGGGTTTTGTGTGTTACGAGCAAACAAAGAATTGGTTCAACCAGAATATTTATTTGAGATTTGCAAGTCTCCATTTTTTATAAAATCATTGGTTAATGTCGCAAAAGGAGCCAGTTATCCAGCTGTTAGCGATAACGATATTTTAGGGTTATCAATACTTTTGCCTTCTTTGCCTGAACAACAAAAATTCGCCGACATCGTCCAAAAAGTCGAACGCTTAAAAGAAAAACAAAAACAGTCCGAAACCGAACTCCAAAATCTCTTTAATGCGCTAATGCAAAAGGCATTTAATAGGGCTTGATTTAAATAGAAAGGTAAAAATGGAAAAACTTATAGGATTATTAATTTTTATTTCCTTGTTGGTAATTTGTATATATTTTTTAGATAATGGTAAGTTAACTCCCGGGTCATTTACTACTCTTATAATTGCTTTGGTAATTTGTATGTTAGCTTTTTATGGTTTTGACCGATTAAAAGAATTAGATTTAAGAAATGGGCGTTTGATTTTGGAGGTTGTTCAGGCCACAAAAGAAATAAAAGAGGCTAAAGAAAATGTTGTTGAAACGAAAACGAAGCTAGAGGCTTTGGTAATTAAAAATTTAGGTGATATGTCAGTATGGCATAATGTTTATGGTGGTGATCGTAGGAGCTATTCTACTTTGCTTGATTGGAAAAATACAGTCAAGGATCCTATTACTAGTCAATTAATCTCAACTGAGATAGAAAGAGTTAAGGATGATTATCGGGTTAATATTATGAGACTGAATATTGATGGATGGTCTGTAATTTGTAAACCTGGTGCAATACCTGCATGTAGTAAAGGATATGAAAATCCTGAAGGTTTTTTAGCAGGAAACGTTCTTGATCATCTTTCACCAGAAAAGCGATGGGATGAACGTGCTCGAGCAGCGTGTTTATTAAGAAATATAAAGACTGCTGTTGGCAAGGAAAATGTAAATAAAGAAATCTTTTTTGAGAAATTGATAAAGCATATGAATCCAGAAATAGAAAACAGTTTATGTGTAGCAAAAATGGCATTACAAACATATGCGGATTTAACAGGATTCCTGCCAAATGGTGTTTTTGATTTTGAGGGAGCAGTAAAAGACTGGAAAAATAGAAGAGACGAAATTTTAAAAATAAATTTTTAAAGAATATAATCAGAAGGATTTAGAGTGGTACATACAGAGGGGACGACTTTATCTTTGTTCCTAAATAGAAGCGGGTGACCCTGCTACACAGTTAATCTAGGTCACAGCAGGTGTTTCCTGTGAAGACAGGGGGCCGAGGCAGAATGACTAAATATAAAAATCAATCACAGATTATTTTATATCAAACCGATGATGGCCAGACAAAACTTCAGGTAGCAATGGAGGACGAAACTGTCTGGCTGACACAGGACAAGATGTCAACTCTTTTTAATAAAGGCCAGGCTACCATCACAGAACATATTCAGAATATTTTTAAAAAGTGTGAATTTGACAAAAAAGCAGTATGTAGGAATTCCGGCGTACTGGAAATCACAGAATCTGATGTTTATGGTAAAAATATTCCAATGACTTCCCCTAAGTCGTATTAAATAGATAAAAATGCCTATTCCCTCTAAGGCGAGTTGTAATTAGTCAAAATAAGAAGATTGAGGAAGATTTTATGAAAAATAAAGATATTAATGTTAAAGGAACGGTTGTCTCCATTATCAAAAAAAATAATGCAGATTTTATGTCTTTGACTGATATCGCAAAATTTAAAGACTCTACTCGCAGTGATTATATCCTACAGAATTGGATGAGGCTTCGTAGTACCATTGAATTTATTGGCCTTTGGGAGGTCTTGCATAACTCGAATTTTAAACCCATCGAATTCGATGGGTTTAAAAATCAGGCAGGACAAAATAGTTTTTCATTAACACCCAAGCGTTGGATTGAATCGACCGATGCTATTGGCATAACCTCTAAATCAGGCCGTTACGGAGGGACTTTCGCTCATAAAGATATTGCTTTTGAATTCGCCTCATGGATCAGTGCTGAATTTAAGCTTTATTTGATCAAGGAGTTTCAACGCCTTAAAGAAGATGAAAATATCCGTGATTATGCGTCTATAGAGCAGTTAGTTGTCCTTTCCAATCTTGAAAGTATTAATTCTGTTTTGATTCATCATGGTCTTAATCAAAGTCAGCGCCTAAAGCAACTTAATGTTATCGCCATAACCCAAATGAAGTCGCTCGTTAAAAATAATGAATTAAAGAAATTGTCATAATTTAACCCTGTATGATGGCTTGAAGTGAAGACGGATTATTAGAAAGAAAAAAAGACGTAACATAGATGATGAGATCAGGGTTCGCGTTGTCAATTGTAAATATAAGGATGAAATGACCGGCAGGCATACTGTCGGAGATCAATATTATCGACTTTACCGGGCCCGGAGGCTTACCTGGATAATTCCGACTTTGAAGGATTCAAAAGAAATTTATTTTATGGAATTTATAACAGCATATCCAATGTTTGATTATTTTGACTTGTTGCAGTATATGGAAAGATGGCAACCGTATGAAGGCGAAATTAAAAGGCCCGGAGTTTAACCCGGGCCTAAAATGTGTTGGCTAAATGTGCAGGCGTCGTTACCTTCTTTTCCGCCAACTAGAGCCGAAGGAGTGCGTTTCTGCACCGTTCAATTAAAACAAGTATATCCGTTGCAAGTGGCTTCTGTCAAGCCAATCTTGAAGAAGAAGCCTTGGGAGGTCTAAATTACAGCTTTGGCTTGTGGAAGTACAGTACCATGTGATTTAAGGATCCCGATAAGAGAGCGCGGTATACAGGGAAAAGAGTTTTGACTATTATAATCAACATATAACGGATTTCTTTTTGAGAGAAACATTAGATGTTGATTATGCAATATTTTTAATTTAATAATTGTGTAAGAAATATTTTCAATAATTCAAAGGATAATTTTTAATTATGCAAAAAAACACAATTTCATTCTTAATTACCAAAGAAGAGGCAAATTTGCTGGAACGAATTATTTATTTGGAACCAGGTATTGATGAGGTTTTGGATAATGCGAAGGAGGAAAATGGGCTGGTGCGGCTTAAGATGGATTATGAAGATTTGAATGAATGTTTAGAGGCTTTATCATATGAGGCCCAGCAACATGATTCACCTGGAGAAAATTTAATGGCTTTGCATTCAAAAATTCAAGGGTATGACAAATTAAAAGAATTGATGAGCGCTCACGGCAAGGTCAAAAAGGTGGTTAAGCGGCAAGAAAAAGTCTTTGTTTTTGATGTGCAAATAATTGATCCTCCCAAAGGCAAAAAGGTTGCCCGAACCATTGCCATGCCAGCCAAGAAAAGTTTGTACCAATTCGCGGGGGCCATTGTCAGGTCATTTAATTTCTTTTTTGATCATTGCTTTGCTTTTTATAGCGATGTTAATGCGCGCTCTTCTTCCAAGGGAATTTATGAGTTGTTTGTGGATATCGGTGAGGAGCCGACGGCGCCCCACGCCCGCGGAGTCAAAAATATCAAGGTTGAAAAAGCCTTTACCGAGATCGGTAAAACAATGTTATTTCTGTTTGATTATGGTGATAATTGGCATTTCGCAGTGGAGTTAAAAAAGGTCCGGGACAGGGTTGAGGGGGAAAAATTGCCAGCAGTAGAAAAAATGATAGGCAAAGCACCGTTACAATACGCTCCGATGAAAGATTTGTGAGATTAGGTAATTATGGAAAAAGATAAAAACCAATCACAGATTATTTTATATCAAACCGATGACGGTCAGAAAAAGATTCAGGTAACAATGGAGGATGGTGTAAGTGGAGGAAGATTTTATGAAGAAAAAGAAAAATCAAATTGTGCCTAACAACAGTTTTACGGAATTTTTACTCTACACAACTCCAAATGGTAAAACAAAAGTGGAGATATTCCTGCACAATGAAAATATTTGGCTTACCCAAGCAAAAATCAGTGATCTTTTTGGCGTTGATAGAAGTGTCGTGACAAAGGGCCGTGTGCTAACCTTAGTTGAGATTTGATAATAAAAAAGGGCAGGATTCTCC
>CAZKUL010000098.1:8121-10758 GCA_964555945.1 uncultured Planctomycetales bacterium | reverse complement strand
TCCCTGACTTAGCCCGCTTATCACTCTAGCGTTTCCGCTAAAGGCTGCTAACTTTTAACAGCCAGTTGCTCTACCGACTGAGCTACAGGGGAATAAATCTATTTAAATTGAACTCTCCTAACTCCTCTTTATGTAAAAGAGGGGAAAACGATTTAGGATTAGAAGAGGACAATTAAGAGCAAAATAAAAGTATGGTTATTATACTTAAAAAGCTTTAGAAGTCAACCAATCTACGGGAGTTTATGGACATGGCGAGTGTGGACATATCCACGTATTCAACGGCTGAACCAACCGGTATGCCAAGCCCAATGCGAGTTATCCGCACCCCTAAATTCTTTAATTCCTTGGCCAAATAAAGAGCTGTCATCTCCCCTTCGGCATCTGGGTCGGTGGCGATCACTATTTCCGTAATACCCTCGTCTTTCACACGGGTTATTAACTTAGGTAAATTCAAATCATCCGGGCCCCGGCCCTCCGAGGGAGAAATATTGCCCAATAAGACATAATAAATACCACGATAAGATCCTGTGCGTTCTATCGCCAACAAATCCTTAGGATTCTCGACGACACAAATCATTTTACGGTCACGGTTGGAGTCCGCACATACCAGACAGAGTTCTTGTTCGCTTAAATGATTACATTGCTTACAAAAACGCAACCCTTCCTTTAATTGCTGAATACTGTCTGCCAATGCCTTCACATCCTGCGCATCTTGGGACAGCATCCAGTAAACGATACGTTCCGCACTGCGGCGGCCGATGCCGGGAAGTTTGGTGAGTCGTTCGATTAAGGTTTCGATGAGTTTGGGGTACATAACTAACTGGATTCCCGCTTTCGCGGGAATGACAAGGTTGAAAAGGGAATTATATTAGCAAAACTTTACTTTTGTGCGTTGGGCCATTCTTTGACTACTTTGCCGCCGAACATTTCTAGGGCGGTCCTGACGACGGGTTCTTCCTGCTTTATATTGGCTGCATGCTTCTCAATGACTTTAAAATGCATATTAACCTGGGTGTTTAGTTTTTCAGTAAATAAGGCATCAATAAATTTCAAATTCTCTTTACTATTCAAACAATCACAAGCAAACGCGTTTTCCTTTGAAAAAACGATAACTAACTTCCCATTCTTAAACTCTTGTGGCGTTCCGTCTTGCAAATACGTAGCCAAGGCCATCTTCTGACGGGAAACCTCATGAGTTAACTCATTCCAATGGCTCTTGATGTCCTCTAACGATTCCGCCTTCATGGATACCTTGGTCGATTGCGATGGAGCTTGAGGCTCTGGTTTGGCAGCCGGCAGAGGCACTGCAGAGGGCTTCGTACTGGCCAGCGGCGTAGCGGCTGGCGTTGAGGTTGATATAATTCCAGTGGCTCCGCCATAAGTCAATTTTGCAAAAGCAATCTCCAGCGGCATGCGCAGGGTTTCCATGATCTTTGCTGTCTCTTGCGCTTCAATAAAAAGCTCGATGGCCTTAAGAATGCCGGCAATGGTGATTTTCTCCGCTTGAGCAGCCAGACGCTGTTTGACTCCTGCGGGATAATCAATCAGGCCATTGAGACTAACGCCACCCACTTTCACGATCATCATGTGCCTAAAATGTTCGGTCAAGTCCTTGCCAAGCTGCTTGATATCTTTGCCGCGCTCTATGACTTGATTAAAAATATCCAAAGCCTTAAGACAATTACGCGCGATCAATGCGTCTGTCAGGTCAAATAAGAATTCCAGCTCTACCATCCCGAGCATTGAAAACACATCCGCAGCATCAATGCCCTTGTCACTCAATGCGCTGAGTTGGTCTAAAATACTTAAGCCATCGCGCATACTTCCTTGAGCAGCCTTCGCGATGGCAAACAGAGCTTCTTCGTTGGCCTTTAAATTTTCTTTAACGCAAATACTTTTAAGGTTACCCATGATCGTCTCAACCTGGATGCGCTTGAAATCAAAACGCTGACAGCGGGAAAGTATCGTGGCTGGCACCTTATGGACTTCGGTGGTGGCAAAAATAAATTTCACGTGCTCAGGCGGCTCTTCCAATGTTTTTAAGAGGGCATTAAAAGCATCTGAAGTGAGCATATGGACTTCATCAACAATATAAATCTTATAACGGCCATAGCTCGGCGCAAACTTCACATTCTCACGCAGGGTTCGGATTTCATCAATCCCGCGGTTTGAGGCACCATCGATCTCGATCACATCAAAACTGTTGCCATTGGCTATTTCAAGGCAAGCCGAGCATTCCCCACAGGGTTTCAAGGTGGGGCCGTTCTGGCAATTGAGTGACTTGGCCAAGATCCTGGCGCATGATGTCTTGCCAATACCACGTGGCCCGCAAAAAAGAAACGCATGGGCAATGCGGCCGGACTCAATGGACTTTCTCAAAAGTTCGGTGATATGGGCTTGGCCCACCAGCGCTTCAAAATCTTGAGGACGATATTTTCGGGCGAGGACTAGATAAGACATAATTGTTGTATTCAACTCCCCCTGCCCCTCTTTATAAAAAAGAGAGGAGTTAAGCAGTGACCTTTTCTAAAGCGGCTTTTAAATCAGCGAAATGGAACTGATAGCCGCTGTCTTGTAAACGGCGGGGCACCACATGGGCGCCTTCTAATAATAAATTTTGGCCCATTTCTCCAAATA
>CAZKUL010000098.1:0-8111 GCA_964555945.1 uncultured Planctomycetales bacterium | reverse complement strand
CAAATAGCATCCGAATCACGAATGATGGCACAGGTAATACCGTGGGACGATGGAGTACGTTGCCCAGGATCTTAGTAAACTGCGCATTAGAGACAGCCTGGGGAGACACGACATTCACAGCGCCTGAGAGACTATCCGTTTTGATCAAATAATCAACCACATAGTGAATTTCATCAATTGCTACCCAGCTCATCATTTGCCGGCCGCTTCCCAATATACCGCCAATCCCTGATTGAAAAGGTACCCACATTTTATTAAGAGCCCCGCCAGCTTTACTCAAAACAACGCCTAATCTCATCCTGACAATCCTGACACCTGTTGACTGCAATAAATCAGTGGCTGCCTCCCATTGACGGCAGACATCCGCTAAAAAACCTTTTCCTCCAGGACTATGTTCATCCAGCACTACTTCCGGCGGATGATTACCATAAAAGCCAATCGCTGAGGCACTAATCAAAAGCTTGGGCTTTGAAACTACCTTTAGTAAGGTCTCGCAGAGAAGCGTGGTGGATAACACTCTACTTTCAAGAATACTTTTCTTATAGGCAGGACTCCAATACTCGCCCACATTCGAACCTGCCAGATGAATGATAACATCAAAACCTTCAAGCTGTCTGGCGTCTATATCGTTTGTGGCGGGATCCCAGCGTATCACAGAGGTTTGTGGCGGATGAACAGGGCCTCGGGATATAACCGCAATCTGATGACCCTGGGCCAGTAAAAATGCCGTTAATTTGCCCCCAATCATCCCTGTGGCGCCGGTGATAGCAATTCGCAAAAAAACTCCCCGTTTACTTTAAATGACATTACGATAATTGGGGATTATACCACCCACCGTGAGTTAAAGCACGCATTTTAACGGAGAGTTCTTGTTACCAACGGTACAATTCTTTGCGAGTGGGTGTTTTAGGTTGAGTTGAAGGCTTATAGGAAGGACTTGATTTAGTCGCACTTGTATTTGGCTTGCCTTCACCTTTAGGCTTACTCTCGCCGACAGTTTGTTTACGCATAGTTAAGCTGATGCGTCTACGAGCGCTATCGATTTCTGTGATCCAGACCTTGACTTTTTGGCCTACTTTTAGAAAATCCACGGGATTTCTAATATAGGTATCTGAAATGGCGCTGATGTGCACCAATCCATCCTGATGCACACCAATATCCACAAAAGCCCCAAAATTAGTAATATTAGTGACTATACCGTTTAACTCCATGCCCGGTTGTAAATCCTCCATTTTTTCGACACCTTCTTTAAACTGCATGGACTCAAACATGGCCCGCGGATCACGTCCGGGTTTGGCCAATTCATCCTTGATATCCAATAGCGTCGGCAAACCAATGCTTGCGCTAACATATTTACGCGCATCAATTTTCTTGCGCAATTGCTCATCATTCATTAAATCAGGCACACCCACGCCTAAATCGTGCGCCATGCTTTCTACAATGGCATAGCTTTCAGGGTGGACCCCCGAAGCATCGAGGGGATTTTTAGCGTTACGGATCCGTAAAAAACCTGCCGCTTGTTCATAAGCCTTGTTCCCCAATTTAGGGACCTTCTTGAGGGCTTCGCGGGAATCAAAGGCCCCATGCGTGTTGCGAAATTCGACAAGCGCTTGAGCCAAGGCCGGTCCCAGCCCGGAAACATACATCAGCAATTGTTTACTGGCAGAATTGACCTCCACCCCCACCTGATTAACGCAACTGATGACCACATCATCCAAACTCTTTTTAAGCTTAGGCTGGTCCACATCATGCTGGTATTGCCCCACACCGATACTTTTAGGATCTATTTTAACGAGCTCTGCCAAAGGGTCCTGAAGGCGACGGCCGATGGAGACTGAACCACGGACAGTCACATCATAATCCGCAAACTCTTCTCGTGCTACCTCGGAGGCAGAATAAATGGAAGCGCCGCTTTCATTGACCATCACCGTCTGGATGTTCTCAATCTTTAACGAACGCACAAAAGCCTCTGTCTCCCTCCCAGCTGTTCCATTGCCGATGGCGATGCATTCAATATGATTAAGGCGGCACAAATCTTTGATGATTTTGATGGCTTGTTCTTTTTGGTCCTCTGATTGGCTGATAAAAATAGCAGTATGATGCACTAACTTACCCTGCGCATCCAGGCAGACAACCTTACAACCGGTTCGATAGCCGGGATCAATCGCTAAAACATTCTTTTGTCCCAACGGAGAGGTCATCAATAATTGGCGCAGATTTTCCGCAAAAACATTGATCGCCTCTAAGTCTGCTTGCTGTTTGGTTAATAGCCGGATTTCCGTTTCCATGGATAAGGACAGCAGGCGCTTATAACTGTCTTCAATGGCCATTTCGACTTGGGGAGCGCAAAGATTAGTTTGGGGCAGGGAATGTAATATAAACATGCCTTTCAATAGTGACAGCGCTTCTTCTTCAGGGACTACAATGCGCAGCATCAAATATTCTTCGTTTTCTCCCCGACGCATGGCCAAAACCCGGTGAGAAGGCGCTATCTTGACAGGCTCCTGCCAATCATAATAATCTTTAAATTTAATCCCCTCCTGTTCCTTGCCTTTGATAACTTTGGAATCGAATTGACCTTTTTCCAAATATAATTCGCGTATCGCTCCACGGGCTTTAGCATCCTCATTGATCCATTCCGCGATAATGTCCCTGGCACCGGCCAGGGCTTCATCAATATTTTGTACGGAGGGCTGAGCCTGCTCAGCCCCTGCGGGGATGGTGATATATTTAGCGGCCTCAATTTTTGGATCAACTCCCGGCTTTTGTTCAAAAATGAGTTGAGCTAAAGGTTCCAATCCTTTTTCACGGGCCATGGTGGCGCGTGTGCGGCGTTTGGGTTTGTAGGGCAAATACAAGTCTTCCAAAACCGCCATGGTCTCAACCAGATTGATTTTTTCTTTGAGTTCATCGGTTAATTTACCCTGCTTTTCAATAGACTCCAGCACTGCCGCTTTTCGTTCATCTAATTGCTGCAATTGTTGCAAGCGATCACGGATAGCGGCGATTACCACCTCATCTAAAGCGCCGGTGGCTTCTTTCCTATAACGGGCAATGAAAGGTACGGTTGAGCCATCAGCAAACAGAGCCGCGGTGGCGATGACTTGTTTTTCCTGGAGCTTTAGTTCTCCAGCAATTTTGAAGAGGTGGGTGGGATTCATAATAGTTTATTGGTTCTTTCCAGTAACTTTCTTAAGGGCATTAATCAAATAAGGATTGATGGGAAATCCTGATTTCCTTGCATGACGGATATCTGCCCAGGCTTTATCATATTCCTTAAACTGGTAATATGTCGCAGCCCGATTATCATAGGCTTCCCCAGAGTTGGGGTTGAGCTCAATGGCACGCGTTAAATCCATAATCGCTTGGGTCCTGTTACCTTGTTGGGCATAGATAATGCCCCTATTGATATAAGCATCCTCATCCTTTGGATTTATTTCGATGGTCCTGCTGTAATCAGACATAGCTTGAGTGATGTTGCCTTGTTTCGCATAAATGACACCACGACCGTAATAGGCTTCGTAAAACAAATGATCTACGTCAATTGTCTTGTTATAATAAGTGATGGACCGGGCTAGATCGCCTTCTTGAGCATAAATAATGGCACGATTAAAATAAGCTTTTGCATAATAGGGGTTAATTTCAGTCGCCTTATCTAAGTCAATCATGGCCTGGTCCATGTCACCCTCCTGGAACTCTACAGTAGCACGGTCAAGGTAGATTTCCGGATCTTTATGGTTTATTTCAATGGCTTTATTTAAACTAAACAAGGCCTGATTAAAATATCCGAGTTTGGCGTAGGCAATGCCGCGGCCAATATAAGCTTTAAGATATTGGGGATATAAGTCGATGGTCCTGGAGAAATCCGCAAGCGCTTGGGTTTCCATGCCCTCGCTGTCGTACAAAACACCGCGATCGTAATAAGCATCTTCATATTTTGGGTTTATGGTTATGGCCATGTTAAAATCAGACAAGGCATGAGAAACATTACCTTGGGCGGCGTAGGCATTCCCTCGATTGTTATAGGGCCTGGCTTTATGAGGAGACTTGGCCACAGTATCATTCCATAAAGCAAATTCATCCCCCCAGACTTTGTTTCTCTGTATGGTCAACATGGAACAGCCGATAAGCAGAATCACCGCAATCACATTTAATTTCCGTAAATCCACCTTCCGCCCGTAAAGCCAGGAGCTGAGCCCTAAAACAAAACCAACGCTGGGTAGGTACAGTCGATATTCAGCGATAACATCTCCAATAGGGATAATACTCGATTCCACACTTAAAGCTATAAAAAACCATAAAATACTAAATGAAATGATCCGGTTTGAATGGAAAAAGACTATGGCCAGAATCACTAATCCAAGCAACAAAATACCACACCCTATTGTCTTTTTGTCTATCCCGTGGGCCAGCGGATAATCGTAATCAAGGTTTTGATGGATCGGGACAAAAAGCAGACGTAAATAGGTACACACCACATTTAATTCTGTCAAGAAATACTGCCGGCGGCCGATGCTGGCCCTGGCCCGGGTGATATCAATATGATTGGTGATTTTTTGGGTTAACGTGTCTTTTGTCAAAACAGAATTTGCAATATTGGCAACTCCTATGGTGCCCTGTGGGGTCTTGAGCAAAAGTATGGGGACAATAAGCACGATGACAAAGAATGGCAAAAGAGGCCGGCACCGCATCCACAGGCTTTCGTTAGTCGAATGCGGAAAATAAAAATCGTACACAGCGAGCATCAATGGCAAGGTAACTACAAATTCTTTACACAACATGGCCGCCAAAGCAGACCCCACGCTTGCAATCAGATATCGTTTCTTGGCTTGAGACCTATATTGAATATAGAGCACCAAAGTTAACATGTAAAAAAAAGTGCCCATTAACACAAAACGCTGGGTAACGAAATTAACAGTTTCTGTGTGGATGGGATGGCACAAGAATAATAGCGACGCAAAAAGAGCCGGCCATTCTAAAGGGTAACTAAATTTGGGTTTACGCCAGAGGCTTGATGCCAGTATGGATTTTACCAAAACATAAACCAGGAAAGCGTTGAGACAATGAATGAGAAGGTTAATCAACCGATAACCAGCGGCATTTAAATAACACCATTTATAATTTAATGCAAAACTCACACCAACCAAGAATCGTGTATTAAAGGCTTTAAAAAGCGTGGGCAGGTCGCTCCTGCGGATGGCCTCATTATTTTCAATGGTGATATGGTCATCAAAATAAAAAGCAGAGCTGTGTAAGGGAACGTAATAGAGGCCACAGCCTAACACTACGAACACCAAAAATATCAACATATCAAAACGGCGGGAATTTTTATTTTCAAGACCTGGCATTTTTACCTGATATTCATCCAACTCATTGATAAAATTAAGCTTATAAAAAAACATTATACGACCTTGAGCCCCCTTATGCAAGTTGGCAAAGCCATAGATTATATGTTATATTCTAATTAGTTTTGGAAGCACGCTCTTTTAAATCTCGATAAAAGCAAACTACTTGAAAGAGTAGGACGCAAAGCCGTGAGCCTAAACTTATCTGGGGATGAGTAAGGCTGTCTGGTTGCCGTGACCTGTTGCTGTATCCGGGTTTCGTAAATAGCATTTCGTCCTCCTTTTTCGAGCGCTTTGAGTATCTCTAATTAAGGAGGACGAAATGCTAAAATTTTTTATCCTGCTCGCCGTGGCCATGGTCTTCTTCCTACACGCGGTCCCTGCCTATTGTGGCGCCTCCAGGACCATGATATTCCATCTCACGGCCACCTTGCCACCGCATATCATGTTCAATGCTTTGAGCTTATTATCGAACAACGCTAATCAGATTGTTCAAACACAAATCGTCTTACGCAACAATAAAAGTGTCCGCCTTAGGACTATCGTCGTCCCTTAGTTATTCCTGGTCGCCCGCCTGGGCTTTGATCTGCAACGGAATATTAAACATGTAATTGGTTCCTTCGGGGACATCTATTTCATTTTTCAGCTTCACCAACGGTACCATATTTAGCGCGATCGTATTAATGTCAATGGCGATCGTATGTTTACCTGGGGGAACTTTTCTAAAATAAAATGCCCCGTGAAAATCACTTTTTTGTGTGATTTTACCATCTAAAATGACCTTCACTTTTCCAATGAATATATCGCCTTCATTAGGGACACCATTGCCTTTTTTATCAATAAAGACAATGCCATAAATTCCCGTTTGGCTAATCAGACCAAAATCAGCGTGAACGATACGTCCCTGGATAATATGGACCTTCAATACCTGGGGTGTTGAAAAAAGAAGCCCTCCGGGGACAGTATCCAATACCGGCATGACATCCACACCCTTGGCGCGCACCTTGATGCTGTAACGGCCGAATTTATCAGTGAGGGCTTCTTTACCTCCCACCTTGACTTTAACACCCTCAATACCCTCATCGCCCGCAGAAAACCTGCCGTTGCCATTCATGTCTTTATACACAATTCCCGATACTGTGCCCAAGGGGTCCCAATACATCTCTCCCCCAAAAATAATACGCACACCGAGATGTGCCTCGAAATCATCATAGGATTCACCGCCGGTATGAGAAATGACCTTGGTGGCATTAGCATCGGCAAAAAGAGTCACATCGGGAATGGGATTATAGGCCAAGCCGGCGGTCACGATCACGCTCCGTTCTCCGGAAAGAAAACTGTTATTGGTGGCTTTGACCCCCAACTCATCGCGATAAGTTATCTCCGAATTAACGGATAATCTGGGATTCAGTGACTTTTCATATCCAAAGCCAGCATTGATGACACTCGGCGTGGAATGCTCCCCAGGCTGGTTCAGCCAGTCGTATTCATAGTTGGCAAAAGAAAACAGCGAGACCGTCAGAGGCAATTGGACACCTGCAATGACATCCTCGCGGTCAAAATCCGAAATTCTTGAATTAGGAGAATTATTGTTTTGATAACCGGCGCCTCCAAAAACAGTCCCTTTCAAAGAATTCCAGATGCCAAAATTCCTTGAAAGCCGTTCATGCAACCCAACACTGCGTTGCGGAGAAACGTCAGCTTGAGTGTCCACAAAATTAAAATCCGTATCACTGGAAAAATCAGTTGATATATTTTTCGTCACTTGACCATAGGCATCATAATCTAGAGCTCCGGACTTATTATGACTGGAATTTAAACGATCCCGGTAGGCCTCGATAAAAGAATTGGCCGTTAACCCTGGAGAATCATAATCTGTGGTCCATGTTGCCCCTGTCTCTCCCTGATACGCAGGCAAACTTGACACCGTGGCATAATTCTTGTCTATGTTCCTAAAATTAAGTGCGGTACTAAACCCTTGGTCCCTCCATTTCAATGAGGCCAAGCTTGCGTCATGGCTGCTGTCACTGCCTTCTTCTGCCTTAAGCATCAAATTATCGTTAAACATGTGCTGTCCTTCCAGCGAATAAACATGGCTGCTTAAATAACGCTGGCGGTCCGGACCATAGGCGGTGGCAAAATTAAAGGAATACCGGTCACGCTCGCTTAGGGGAAAAAGGGTGATTTTAGCGGCATCGATATACGATTTATCCGATAGACTTTGCCCCACAGATATAAATCCGGTTGTTTGCCGTAATTGACCGTGACTGAAGGACAATCCCAAAATATCGTCAAACAAATCAACATCTGCAAAAACACCCCTTAAGGGGGTCGTGGGCATTGTCAGGATGGAGAGGTACCTTGACGCATCAAAACCGCGGAGGTTAAAATTAGTCGTCCCTTCCAGGGGTATCTGGCTTAATCCCACGGTATAGTAATCAAATTGAGAGACAGTGTTAAAATCAGAATATACGGCCGAAGAATCAAGAAAACCATACGGCGTTTCACCGGTCATACTAAGACTTTGGGTAAACTCATAACTTTGACGCTTAAGATCCGGAATATTTTTTCCGGAATAATTAGTGTTCCAGTCATTGGTATAAACGAACCTGAATGGCTGCGCGTGTTCGATGCCATTCATTTCCCGGAGCCTTTCAGCGGACATGATATAGGAGGGAAATACCACTTCCACGTAAATCGTATACCGCCCCATGGCGTCCCAAATGTGAAGAAAAGTAGAACCAATCCTTACGGCATCGACTTTAA
>CAZKUL010000097.1:4398-11201 GCA_964555945.1 uncultured Planctomycetales bacterium | reverse complement strand
AACCTTGCCAGCCGTGGGTTGGGCAGGTTTCCAATTAGAGGTCAACAATAGCACTGATCCTAATCACCACGACGCCTTATATTCCGGAGGCATAAATGTTTCAGGCTTAGCTGCTATTCTGCCTGACGCCACGAATGGGGCCAAACTGGCAGCTGCCTTTGTTGGTCTAGTGGGAGGCGGTGGTTTTCGAGCACAGACCTTTGATGGCCTAAGCGCAAGAGCGGATATCATCGGTGCCTATGCTAATCATGGGCGTATTGCTTTAATTCAACAGGGGGATATCTTTGCTAAGTACCCCGGTTTGTCCGGTACCGCAGGCAATGGAACTTCAATCAATGCTTCTCCCAATGCCGTTTTTTCACTTGTTCCTTTGGCCATTGGCGCTAACGGTGTCGCAACACCGGATTATACCAGTGGCGGTGCAGCTACTCTTTCCGTTCTGCTTCAAGGGAAAGATGTCACCAATGCAAATGGTGAAAAATTAGTATTGGACACGGGGCTGGCTCATGGGACAACAGAAGCGATCCTTGACAACGTTGATTTTAACGAAGCCTCCCTTCATACGGGATATGTTTACAATGGGCCTATTTCAGATAACAGCTTTGGCGCAGGCGCCAAGATCCAATTCCTGAACAAGAAATTTCTTTTCCCCTTAATGAAGAATTTCGCCATCAACGGCGCCGGTGTCGATTTCGTCACCCCCACCAAGGACAATCCCCTGGGTATTAAATCTTATGCGGACGAAACACAATGGCTTTATAAAAATACCAGGACGCAATTGTCAATACCGGAGGATGGTCAAGGGACCTTCCTTTCAAGTATGAATACACAAACGGCAGAAGTAAATCTATTAGGGGAGTTGGGAACCATTCATGCGACAAAAGACACTCCTTCCGGAAGCCTTGCCCAGGTCGCAAAGATAGACAATAAACTTTTCTTAAGCAGAAATATCCCTGGTCTCTCTTACGGTGAAGAATTGGAAGCGATTGTAAACTTAAGTGAGCACAGGGCAGACAGTCTCCAACAAACCTCAATTGATACGATCCATAACGGTGTGAAAAAGACAGTATCACAGCCATCCGTATCTATCTTTGAGAATACGGATGACAAGGGCAAGACAATTGACCAGACTATTTTCGCCGGTACCATCGAGTCCGTAGACCATCTCGCGCCAGGGGAAATTACCTATGTAGGCACCATCAAGAACAATAAATTTATTGGCAGCAATTTGGCCAGCATGAATGCGGGGGACATATTGCCAGCCGTCATAGGGGATAATTTTGCGCAAAGCACCAGCCCCAAGATAAAAGCATGGAATTCGAGAAGCGGTCAATACGACGAACTGACCGAAGTATCAATCGTCGATGGCAAGGTGCAGTTAGCGGGCCAGATTGAATCCATGAACCGGCTCATTCAGGGAGGCATTGCTTTTACGGGTTCAACGCCAACCACATCGGGGATAGACATGGCGGATGACCATAATGTTACGATGAAAAGATTTATTGGCAGCAATTCTTTCGGTATGAATGCGGGAGATATTCTCCCTGCGATCATAGGACAGGGCTATGCCCAAAGCACCGTTAAGATTGGCGGCATTCCGGCAATTTCTATTGGTGCGGATGGCAAGGTGCAATTAGCCGGCCAGATCACATCACTCGATAATTTGAATAAAGGCGAGGTCACCCGGTTCGGGATGATCAATAAGCCAGATGGGACTCCGGAAATCGGCATTGGAAGCAATACGATCAGCATGAGAGCAGGGTCTAGTCTTCCGGCTGTGATCGGTAATGATTTTGCCCAAACTGTTTCTAAAATAAGCGGTGTCCCCAGTGTATCTATTACCGGTGATGGGAAGGTGCAGTTAGCCGGGCAAATTCTCTCCTTAGGTAACGTAGATGTTGGTGAATTATCTTTATTAGGTTTATTGATGGGGACCAATGGATGGGCCGTATTAACTGGAAGTAATGTAGTGGGGCTGAAAGCAGGGCAAACGATGCCGGCCGTTATAGGCAATGATTTTGCGCAGAGCATGACAAAGATAGGCGTGATGAATTCAGAAACGAAAGTAAAGGAAATGCTGCCTGCGGTCACCATAACAGGCGATGGGAAAATGCAATTGGCGGCCCAGATCAAGTCACTTACTGATTTTGGTGTTGGAGATTTTCTCTTAAAAGGGTTGATGGTTGCATCCGCTGATGACGGAATTGTTATTATGAAAAGATTTGAGGGAAGCAATGTTCTTGGCATGAAAACAGGAGATACCTTGCCGGCATTTATGGGAGAATCTGATAAAGGAGAATTATTTGCGCAAAGCACATATCAGGTGCCGGTCAAGAACCCAGAAACAGGAAAGACAGAAAATCTGACTGCAGTGGCCTTGACCTCAGATGGCAATGGCGGTGTTGGTGTCCAGATGGCGGGCCAGATAAAATCGATGGATAATCTCATCGGAGCCACAGACTCAACTCCCGGGGACATTACCTTCACAAGAGCCATAGGCAATAAGATAACAGGTCCAGACGGGAAGCCTTATCTGGATCCAAGCTCTCTAAAATATTTTGAGGCGAGCAATGTCCTTAGTATGAAAGCAGGGGAAGCTTTGCCAGCCTATGTCGGAGAAAATAGTAAGGGAGAAAGGTTTGCGCAGAGCACCTATCAAATGCCTGTGATGAATTGGTTGACCGGACATTCCGATAATCTAACGGCGATCGCATTGACCGGCGATGTGAATGGAGGCGTGGGTGTGCAATTGGCCAGCCAGATACAATCATTGGATGATTTGCAGGCAGAGGACATTAAGTTAAATGGAAGGGCACTGGCCTATGCAGATGAATTAGGGGATACCTATAAAAGATTTCAAGCAAGTAATGTTCTTGAGATGAACCAGGGTTATATCCTGCCGGCATACATGGGAGTCAGCAGCAAAGGAGAGACCTATGCACAGAGCACGTATCAGATACCGGTACTAAATGCGGTAACAGGAAAAGAAGAGAATCTGACAGCTATATCCATGTCAGGGGACCGAAAGGGAGTCGAGAGCATTCAACTAGCAGGTCAGATAAAATCACTGGACAATTTGGTAGGCGCAACGGGAGATAGCCCTGGGGACATAACATTCACAGAGGCGATCGGTAATAAAGCGCGTGGCGCGGATGGAAATTTCCACATCGAACCCAGCACTTTAAAATATTTTGAAGCGAGCAATGTTCTTGGTATGAACGCAGGAGAAAGCCTGCCGGCATATTTGGGAGAGAACAGCAATGGAGAGAGGTTCGCGCAAAGCACCTATCAGATCCCGGTGATGAATGCGAAAACAGGCAAGGAAGAAAACCTGACAGCAATATCCATGGCAGAAGATGCCAATGGTGGCGTGGGCATCCAGTTAGCGAGCCAGATAAAATCCTTGGATAATGTGCAAGGGGCAACAACGAACAGTCCGGGGGAAATCAGAATAAATGGCGCGGAGGTCCAATCACCGGAAGAATGGGTCATTTTGAAAAGATTTGAAGGCAGCAATGTGCTTAGCATGAATGCAGGAGACACCCTGCCGGCGTACATGAGCGTCAATGAAAAAGGCGATAAATTCGCCCAAAGCACCTACAAACAGCCGGTCACCTATACGCTTACAGACAAGAACGGGATTCCTCAGACCCACACAGAAAATTTGACGGCGATATCCATGAACGGAGATTTGAATGGAGGAGGCAATATACTTTTGGCGAGCCAAATAAAATCAATAGATAACCTGGCTGGAGCGACCACCAATGGTCCGGGAGATATCATCATATTTAAGTCGGTAGGCAATAAGCAATTAGGAGCCGATGGAAAATTTGATCCCAGTTCGATCAGAAATTTTGAAGCCAGCAATGTGCTCAGCATGAATGCAGGGGACACTTTGCCAGCCTATATGGGAGAGAATAATAGCGGAGAGAGATTTGCGCAGAGCACCTATCAAGTGCCGGTGATGAACCCCAAAACAGGGAAAATGGAAGATCTGACGGCGATCGCATTAAGTGAAGATGTGAATGGCGGTGTCGGCGTTCAGTTGGCAAGCCAAATCCAATCTATTGATGGATTAAAAGTTGGAGATATCAGGGGCGCAGGTTCAATATCCAATTTTGATGGACCGGCTACTATCCAAACCAGGTTTGAAGACAGCAATTTATTGACGATGAATGCGGGAGAGACTCTCCCAGCCTATATGGGCATAACCGGTAAGGGCGAGATGTATGCCCAAAGCACCTACAAATTACCTGTGACTTATACGCTCGCGGACAAAGATGGCCATTCCCAAACACATACGGAAGATGTGACAGCGATATCAATGATGGACAATGGGAACGGGGGCGGCGGAGTTTATTTGGCAGGGCAGATCAAATCCCTGGATAAATTAAACAAGGGCGAATTTAATACTGTCGGTATGATCCCTATCTTAGATGCTCAGGGTCGACCAGGTGCAGAGAAAGTTTTTATTAGCAGCAATGCGCTTAGCATGAATGCAGGGGATACATTGCCTGCCGTCGTAGGAGAAGATTTTGCGCAAAGCGTCAACAAGATGCCCATAACCTATACGCTCAATGGCCAGACTCAAACAGTGGACGGGGCACCGGTAACAATGGCCGGTGGTAAAGTAACATTGCCCTCGTTGATATTATCAATTAACGCGCTGGGGCAGGGAGAAATTTTCCAAAGAGATGATGCCAGACGCGTGACAGGATTGAATATGCTCTCCATGAATGCCGGGGACACCTTGCCCGCGGTCATGGGTGATGATTTTGCGCAAAGCACCTATAAATTGTCTATTTCTTGGACCCATAACGGCAAATCAGGTGTGGAAGACCTTTCAGCGGTAACCATAAATACAGGTGATGTGCTTTTAGCCGGCGAGGTCAGGGCAGATATCGATTTGACAGGGAAATACGCCAATGGCAATCCCCTGGAGCCTAATGCCTTGACCATGAAACAAGGGGATGTGTTGCCGGCAATGATAAGGACTAACGGTTCGCAAACATTGGATACAACAACATTAAAGGGATTAATACCAGGTGCAGAGGACATAACTTTGCCGACGGTCATGATCGCATCCAAGCCAGGTTCGCAAACAGGTTTTGAGGCCTTGACAGCCGGAGATGCAGCGGGCTATCTCTTTCTTAATGCGCAAAAAGATTCGACTGAAGCTAAAATCAAGGCCTTGCTTGTTGACTACTTTAAAGAAAAAGGAATTCAATACGACGATAAGACAAATGGCACATGCAGACTCATCAATGAAAATGATATTTCAGTAAGCCCGATTTCCGAGAATGGGAAGGTCGAAGTCACCGTGGCCAAATCCGTTGTCCCTCAAACCTCTTTCTTTAATTATGATGAGTATGGCCGTACGACCACACCGTCCACCGCAGCTGTGTCCAAAGATGTTTATGTTCTGGATTTAAAGAAGGACATTGCCTCACCCGATGCAATGATGTCATACCAGGATTTTGTCAAAAGCCAAAATATTGCACCTATAACGCAAAGAAATTTAAGTAATGGCGGCATGTTTTCTGTCAGATCAACGGACAATGCCTTAGTCACACCCGGAGGATTAGTCCATTTTGTTGACCCCAGTAAAGCCTATTTAGTTTTTGGGCAGCCAGGGGTGGCGGAACAAGTATATGAACTTGATAACCAGGGGAATATGAGCCGGATGCCATTTGCCATAGGCCATACGGTATTTGATACTAATATTGATGGAAGTCAGAGACAGGATTTGGCAGACATAAATTATGCCAAAGGGTTTACTTATTCTAACGTAATTAAAGAAGTTCCTGTCGCTGTTACAGACACCTTGAATTCAGGAAATGTCCAGACTAAATATCTGATTGCTTTGGATAATAGCCAGTATGCGACGAACCCAAGCAAGGCGGGATTATATCTTGATTCAGATACTATGCAACCAGTTCTTAAGGGAAGCCAATATAGTAGCTTGGAC
Organism: uncultured Planctomycetales bacterium; assembly: GCA_964555945.1. GTDB lineage: Bacteria > Omnitrophota > Gorgyraeia > Zapsychrales > Fredricksoniimonadaceae > JABDGZ01. Next base: position 5,233 of record CAZKUL010000097.1, on the reverse strand, counting down.
TATGGGACAGAGCAGAATCCTACAAAGACAAACTTAAGTGGTGAATATAATCAGATTAATGCCAGTCCGGACGAGATCGTTCTTTCAAGAAGAGGTTTCTTGGAACATTTCATTGGAGGAGGTTTTTCAGGTGTAGGATTGGGAATGGGGAATGATTTAGCAGTTCCAAATTATGAAGTCTCCCTTAGTCATGCGCTGGGGCTTAAGTTCTCAACCATCAGTGCTTTTGATCCATTAAGACCATCAGCCATCGGAATCTTCACAACCGCAGTCATGTTTACCCCAGTGGGCTGGGTTGGAAAAGCGGCCCAAGCAGCCAAGGTCGGTGCTGATGCCGTAAGACTTGGCGATGCAGCGTTAGAGGGAGATGCTGTTCTTGGCAGGGTTATTGATGGCGCGGCAGAAGGCGGCGCGGCTCTTGCGGACAGCAGCGCAGCCGGTGAATCTGTCTCAAGATTAGTATGGCTGGGACGGGCCATCAGCGGCGCCCAGAAATCATTTCCTGTTTGGGCAGTTATTAATGGGGGCGCTTCCTATATCCAAAATGGGGACATTGAAGATGCTTTTGTGGCTGCCAAGCAAGGTGGGCAGCAAGCAGTTATCATGACCATGGCCATGGTGGGTCTCGGCACTGCTTTAGGGACCTTCAGGTCAGCCATTAGCACAGCTGCAGCTTCAGATGCAGGCGGATTTGGTTCAAATTTAGCAAAAGCAGCAATAGCAACAGATGCAAAATTGGCAGCTAATCCTTGGATAACCATGGGAGTTGGTGGAGGTGTTGTTAACGTGGCGCGGGGCTATGTTTCTTCTTATTATGATGGTAGTCATTATTCAT
>CAZKUL010000097.1:0-4298 GCA_964555945.1 uncultured Planctomycetales bacterium | reverse complement strand
GTTAACGTGGCGCGGGGCTATGTTTCTTCTTATTATGATGGTAGTCATTATTCATTGTTTTCCAGCCAAGGAGCCAGAGATCTAGCCGTCGGCGCACTTCTTGGTGCTGCCCTGGGGGCGATCAAAATGAAAATCCAAGCGCCAACGGCTGTTAAAGCAGCTGAGAATGTGGATAGATCTGTTTTGGCATCGGCTGATATGGCAGGAGTTACCCCGCCATCTATTTTTGGCCCAGGCAGCTGGGGAGATATTCTTACTAACGCCACGTTATATGGAACAGTGAGCGGCTTGGGTGGGATGTTTAGCCGGTGGCGGGATGGAGGGCAAGACATTTTATCAAACCGCATGATCGGAGATGTGACTCTGGGCGCATTAGCTGGAGGCGCTGTCAGTGCCCTGCCTCGTATGGCCCGGGTTGCGGCTTATGGGGACATTGACTTGTTACCGGGAGCCAATCCTGGCGCGGCTCAAAAGGTTTTCTCTATTTCAAAGAATTTAAAGAATGGTGTTATCGGGTCTATTTTAGGATACGCGGGCGGCATAGGGCTATCTTATTTGGATCCCAGCTTAAATAACAAAACTGCCGGTGAAACATGGGCGGGTAGCATAATAGATAGATCAGAAGGATATGGTGCACTTGGCGCTTCCCTAGGATTCTTAACAGGCTCAAGATTACTGACAACAGCCTATACTGAAAAAGGCCTTGAGTCGATGAGCAACAGTTTTCCTGCATTAAGAAGGGTCATCAAATTAGGTTTAGGCTCAGGGATTGGTTGGGCTGGTGGATTAGCAGAGTCCTACGCGAATCCCGATCTGGAAGGGAAATCATGGCTCGCTCCTGAACGTTTACAATATGCCAATTATGGTGCTGCGGCTGGATTGTTGATGAGTGGCAATGCTTTGATGAAAGGATCTGTTAATAATTGGGCCCGAGAAGTCAAGACCAGGGGAAAAGATACCATAAGCCTGGTGGACATCGCCCAAAGTCCAAGCATGATGTGGAAATTTTCTGCGGCTGGGGCACTGGACTTTGCCTTGATTATGCCCGCATGGAGCATTGCCCAAGTCCCTGTGGATGCCATGGTCGACGGGGCCAGAAGAACAATTGCCGGAGAGAATTATTATTTAGACACCAAAGGGATCTGGCAAAAAGCCCTGAACCAAGCCTTCCCCCAAGGTCCGACGATCACATCTTTCATCAACAGCTCAGCCCAGGGTGCTCAAATGGGTGCCTTTCTTGGTCCTGCGCTGGCCGTCGGCCAAATGCCCTTATCAGCATTCACAGATCAACCCTTGAGCGGCACATCAAGGCTTCTAGGATTTTTCGGCAAAGAGACAACAGAAGACGCAGGCTTTTTGAGGAAAATGTTGAGCTCTAGCCCGCAGGATATTTATGGAGCAGCCCAAAGTCTTCCAGCAACGATCATCCAGTTGAGCGGGACAAAAGCCGTCTTCCAACAAGGCTTGTTGAGCTCACCGGAAATTTTAAATGCCTATAAAAATGAAGGAGCGCTGGCCTATTCTCTCAATCAACTCAATCAACCGATGAGCACGGTCTTCAATCCCTTCAAGGGGCCGGAAAGCGAATATCAAAAGGAGAACTTCATCAGGGACCAGGTAGAAAAGCTCTCCGGCACAGACGCCCAACAAGCCGCCTTTTACAGCCTATTCCTAAAACCCGCCGCCCATGCGCCGTCAACCAATGGTTCAGGGTCTTCCCCTCGTCCACCTCAACCACCTACAGATGGCACCCCAATGAGGGTTGAGGTAATAGCCATGGGTGGTGCCGCGGGTGGATTGGCACCGCACGAAAGCCTTAATCTTTGGAACATGGTTAAACAGAGATTTATTGACCGTGAAAAACCGATTTCAGCGGATGGTGCAACTAAGACAGAAATCCAAGTTACGCCTGGCGAGCTCAAATGGCTTAACGGGGCCATCGCATTAAGAGCTATCTATGACAATGGCAGCGTACAAACAATCATCATTCATGATGGGACCGAAGGCGGATTAGCTCACGAAAATGCGGAAGCAGATCGAATTGATAGGATTGATCAGCATGAACTTTGGATCAGCAGTGGTGGGAAAAAAGGCACTGAAATGTCTATTGATGAATTGAATCTCTTGAAAAGCAAAGGCTATATACCGGGTGATACTTCTTATACGGGCAGAGAGGTAGCTATCCAAGCGGCGCACCAGACTGTTGTTGAGAAGGGACATGTTGAAGGCCAACCCACGGATATTTCAGCCATAAGAAATGATATATGGTCTTTCCGTCTCCAAAAAGTTGTTGACTTGTTAATGGCAGGAACAGGTGTGGCTGGTCTTAAGGTTGAAGATCCACGTAGAGCCGGACTTATCGGCGCCATACAAGATGCTGCCCAGAGAATTCTGCAGCTATCCCCCTCACAGTTAAATGATGAGGCGCTGGTGCAATCATTAGTAGACATTCAAACCAAACAACGGGGAAGAAATCCAGGAACACCGGCATTAGATAGAAAGAACGTTGAAGCCATGCTTAGGGAAGCACGCGGTATTGGACAAGTAAGAGGGACTTCAGGCGATATGACAAGATTGGCCCAAGAGATGGGTATTAAAAATTCCCTGCTTCAAAGATTGACAAATAATGGCCATACGGTCGGCGAGAGAATGGCGGATTTAATCTTTAGATTAGGTAGAGCGAGAACGAGTGGGGATATGGAAGGTATTAAGGGGGACTTGGCGAGTTTGATTGGAGAAATTAAAGGCCATCGCACAGCGAACGAACCAACCAATGAAGAATATGCAAGCAAGATATTACAAACAATGCATCCTGAGCTGTACGGTCCTAGGCCTGAAGGTCCTGGGGTTTTAGTTCCAGATAGAGCAAGAACACTGCAAACACGGATAGACAGCCAGACATCGCGGTTGAATCGGTTGAATGGAGTGATCGAGAAGTTAATACAAAGAATGGCGTATGACCAATATAAAAATCCTAAGAGTTTGGTCGATATTTTATTGAGACGTAAGACTGAAACAGAGATCCACTTGGCACGGATAACAGGCTTAAGAAATGCTGTAAGGACAAATATAGATGCAATGATTAAAACACAGACAGAAGCAAATGCTGCGCGCACGAAATCGAATCGTGAACAAGCGATCCAAAGGCTGAAAGCAGAACAACAAGCCCTTGCTCAGCGACCAGCAGTTCAAGAAAAAGGAATGAGCCGGGAAGAAGCCATCGCTAATCACTTATTTGAGGGATTGGGTGCTCATAATTTAGCAGAGGGGAACGCGCGAGCTACGATTTATGAGAAGATCAAGAAAATAGCACAAAAAATTGCTGAGTTGCCATCCACAGAAAAAGTGGGTGAAGAGGTATTAAATGAACTCAATAGCATACAGTTGGAAATACGAAGCATTAAGGGAGAAGACGTGGAACAATCGGGCAATCTAAAACAGATTGGCCAAATTGCTGAAGAAGCAAAAATGCTAGGGTTATCAAATAGACAGGAAGGAATATTACAACCTGATGCAGCAAGAACGCAAGAAGAGCAATTGGCCAATCAGCAAGCACAGGTCAGTCGATTGAACCGTTTGATAGAGAAATTAACACAGCGGATGGCCGTCGAAGAGTACAAGAGTCCCAAGAGCATGATGGATAAATTAATGGGACGCAAGACAGAGACAGAAACACAATTAGCGCGCCTGACAGGATTAAGGGACCAGGCCCAAGCAGGGTTGGAGGCCATGCTCAAGAGGCAAACAGAAGCGATAGCAACGAGCAAGAAAGCTAATCGCCAGCAGGCCATTGAAAGGCTGAGAGCAGAGCAGCAAGCCATAGAGCAAAGACAGACAACACCAGGTACGGGGATAAACCGTGAAGAGGCCATAGCGAACCATTTAGCGGACAGGCTGGGCGTGAGGAGTTTGCCAGAAGGGGCAGAGCATAATGGAATCCTGGATAAGATAAAGGCCTTAGCCAAGAAGATCGCAGGAGTACAACCGACGGAAGAGTTGGGAGAGGGATTGGTCAATGAGTTGAGGGATGTGCAAAATGAGATACACGTTACCAAGAAGATGCTGGGACTGGAAAGCACAGAAGGCGAGAATCTAGGGGGTTTAACGCATAGACAAGTGGCTGAAGAAGCAAGGGCGTTGGGACTATCGAGTAACCGTGAAGGGGTGATACAGCCGGATGAGGCGATGGCCCAACAAAGCAAGATAACCAGCCTGAAGGGACGAGTGGCCCAGTTGAACAGGGTGATAGAGAAATTAACACAGCGGATGGCCGTCGAAGAGTACAAGAGTCCCAAGAG